>CAZAKW010000020.1:0-17138 GCA_964485835.1 uncultured Bacteriovoracaceae bacterium | reverse complement strand
GTAACCTTGGACATCAACGAGCCGCTCGAAAATAAGCATGTAATCTTATTTGAAGACATCGTGGATTCGGGTTTGACCCTTTCGTACCTGCTCTCGAATCTGCGGGCGCGTAGACCGGCTTCGCTCAAAACTTGCTCGCTTTTGATGAAACCCGATTCGATGCGTATCGACGTACCGGTCGACTACGTCGGCTTTAAGATTGGGCCGGAGTTTGTCGTCGGCTACGGGCTTGACTACGCGGGCAAGTACCGCGGCTTGCCGTTTATCGGGTATCTCGCGCAGGAGCATTAAGCTTCCGTCAATTTCGTGGCGGATAGCCGGCTTGCGCCAAAGGGGGATGAATTCCTTCGCTGGATATTGCTACCATTGTGTAGATGGCGAAATTCCTCACAGCTTTCGTAACAGGGGTATTAGGTTCGGCGCTGCTTCTGTGCTCCGTCGCGAATGCCTCTCCGCTTCCCGAATACTTTCGCTTATTGCGAAAACCGCTGGATTCGCAAAGACATATTCCAATCACTTATGGGCTCGAGAACGAATTGGGCTGCCGCCTGGTCCATGGCGTAGAACTCTGCACTCTGGGCATGACCGCCGCCCTTTCGCCCGACCTCCTCTTCGTGACCACCTACTTATCCATCTTTAGCCATAGGTCTTTACCGAGCATGATTTCAGCCAGGCTCACTAAAGCCCAGTTGGATCGAACTTTGAAGAAACTGAACGATCCGAACATAGAGCTTAATTTTTTCGGTTACACGAATAAACCCGGTCGCACCCAATTCGAACTCAAATTTCGCGATGAAAATTTTTCCCTTTATTTCAAGGCTGATCCCTTCGTCCTGGAAGTCACCGCTACGCCATTTACCTTGCAGGAATTCAATCAGGGTTTAGACCGAAGAATTGATTTCGGTGCGTTTCAGGAGCCACGTAAAACCTTGGTAAAACCCGCAATTTTTCTTTCCGGCGGTCACATCAACATCGGGGTCGACTCCGCGTTTGGGGCCGGAAAGGATTTTGATCTGCGCTCCTACCGCAATTTCATCATCGACTTCGTCAACCATTCCGAAATCTATCATGGCGCGCTTTTGTACGATCCCACGAGAATTGCGGCGAAGCCTGTCCTAGACGACCCGGAACGAAGGGCCGCGTTTGGCGAGATCCTGGCTGACCTCGACGCACAACTCGTTCGGGAAGACCTAACCGCTGAAAAAGTCGTTTCTCTCCGTAAAGAATACGACGATCTTTTTTTGAACTTCGACTTTAGAAAAGGCTTCGCCATCAATCCGCAGTCGGATGTCATTGAAATTCGCTCCGTACGCGCGCAAAAAGACATCGAATACCTGCGGTCAATTCTGGAGCTTTTTCAAGCTCGGATTGAAACGGTCTCACGAGTGCGTGAACCTCTCCCGTTCTTGAATGTCGGTCCGATTCGCAGCTACGGCCAAGGCCTCGCTCAATTCGAAACCTACGTCCGGGGATCAAACCTCGATTGGGAGCGCTATAAAAAACTCCTTCCTCGTTTTTGGCGCATCCACAGAGCCGATCCTGCTACGGCCTTCACCCATAACCCTAAGGGTCTTCCCTTTTTGCTACGGTGTTCGCTTTTCCTCCTCAATCGCTGAAATAATAGAATCACGCTACTTTAGAGAGGCGAGACATTCTCCTTTCCACGGACGCATCCCGTTCGTAGAATGAGGAGGATGAAAGTCCTGAAGACCTTAAAAGCACGCGCACCCACGCGGATCGATCTCGCCGGCGGTACGTTGGATATCTGGCCGATTTATCTCTTTTTGAACCAGCCGACGACGATCAACCTCGCGATCGATCTCTACGCGGAGACGGTGCTTGAGGAGGTGGCCTACACCCACGGCGATCCGGTGGTTTGCCTGCGCACCGAAGACCAAGGCGCCGAACTCCGCTTCCACTGGAATCAAATCGAGAACCTAGCGCCTCCGCCTTCGCTTGAATTGCACTGGAAGTACCTTCGGTACTTCTTGGAGAGAAAAAAACGGGCTGGCCGATTTTACCCGACCCTCGGGATGAATCTTTCCACGCGCGCCCGTAGTCCCGCGGGGGCCGGACTCGGCGGATCTTCGACACTTTCCGTTTCGATCATCGGCGCGCTCAAGGCGTGGTGCGACGGCACCCTCTCGATCGAAGCTGACGGCGAGCATCTCGTCGAAATCACCCGCGACGTCGAGACGACTGTGATCCAGGTCCCGGCCGGGATGCAGGATTATTACGGAGCGATGTTCGGCGGACTTCAATCGCTGCGCTGGGGCGCCGGTCGGCACGATCGCCGCTCCTTACCCGCGGAGCTAGTGGGTGAACTCGAAGATCGCATCCTTCTTTTTTACTCCGGACAGTCGCGAAACTCCGGCATTAACAACTGGGCTCTTTTCAAAGCGTTCATCGATCGCCAGGAAAACGTTCGCGAGCAATTCCACGGAATCAACCACGCCGCGCACGCGCTGGAATCCGCGCTGCGGGAAAAAAACTGGAAAGGCGTGGGAAGCGCGATCGCCTCGGAATGGGAAGTTCGCCGGGGGCTCGCCGCCGGGATCTCTACTCCCGAAATTAACGAAGCCTTCACGATCGCGATGCGGCTTGGTGCGACCGCCGGTAAAATCTGCGGAGCGGGCGGAGGCGGCTGTTTCTTCGTTTACCTCCCGGAACCCGACGCCGGAGTTCGCGAAACGATCGCTCGAGAAGTCGGCGCTTTGCCCGGGATTCGTCACTTGCCCTTTCGCGCTTCGAAAACCGGCTTGGTCGTCGAATGAGCGAATCGCGAGCCCTTCCCCTGCAGCCGCGACGCTACCTGGGATTGGAACTCGCGGGCGCGAAGAACCAAAAGTCGGCGATTGCCGTGCTCGAGTACTATCCGCGCGAGCAAAAAGTCTTTTTACTCGATGTTTACGATCGAATCTCCGGCCACGAGGACCAATCCGGCGACGAAGCGTTGCTCGAAACGATCCGCGAAGCGGCGGCAAGCGAACGAGGTCGGGCGACGAAGATGGGCGTTAACGTTCCGCTCGGCCTTCCGCCGTGCATCCCCTGCACGAAACGAACGTGCGCGTTGCCGGCGAAGTGCACCGATCCGACGATCAAATGGATGCGTGAACAAACTCGGCAAGCAAGCGAGATCAAGGATCTGGGCATCGCCGTGAAAGAGATCACCCCCTACACCCAGCGACCCTTCGAGATTTGGGCCCGATACCAAATTCTCCCCTACCTGCCCGAAGCTTTTCGCTTCGAAGTGGACGAGGCCTTAGGCGGAAATCGGGCGCCCCTGACGGCCCGGATGCATTTTCTCAAGCATCACCTCGCTGCGATCCCACTCGTTGAAGTGTGGCCGAAATTGATGATCTCAAGTATTGCCGCCGCTCTCTCCCTGCCGAAGCGGCTCGTGCTGAACTACCGAAAACCGGAAGAGGGCTACGCCGCTCGGGTCGAGCTTCTTGAAACGATCGCGATGAAAAAGGGCGTCTTCGTTTACGACCGGGATCTCAAGAAACTCGGGACAAGCTTAACGGCTTTTGACGCGTTTATATGCGCTTATTCCGCGGTCCTTTCCGATCGCGGTTTAACCGTGAAGCCGCCGAAAGGATTTCCCAAGGGTGGCGGATGGGTCGAATACTTTCCTCTGAACGGAGCTCGCTGACGATGCGGGGTTTGGGCGTCTACACTTTTAAACGCCTCGTGGGCGCCATTCCCACTCTGCTGATTCTCGCGACGTTCGTTTTCTTTCTGCTTCGCCTCGCGCCGGGAGGACCGTTTGACGGAGACCGCGTCTTTCCCCCGGAAGTCGAGGCTGCGATCCAATCCCACTACGGACTCGACCTTCCGCTTTGGAAACAGTACGTCCGCTGGCTCTCAAACGCGGTTTTTTCCTTCGATTTCGGCGACTCCTTCCACTACGTCGACCGTTCCGTAAACGAAATGATCGCCCACGCCTTGCCCGCCTCGCTCCTGCTTGGCGGCCTCGCGATGGTACTCGCCGTGCTCATCGGCATGCCCCTGGGCGTTCTTGCGGCCTGGCGCCAAGGAACTTGGATGGATTCGACGGCAATCTTTCTGGCCATCGCCGGCGTCAGTCTCCCGAGTTACCTCGTGGCGAGCTGCCTGGTGCTGATTTTCTCGCTTGAACTCGGATGGCTGCCGCCCGCGCTTTGGGAAGAACCCACGAGCGTCGTTTTACCCGTGATCACGCTTGCGCTGCGCCCTTTGGCGATTACCGCGAGACTCGTGCGCGCATCCGTCGTGGAGTCTCTCGGCGCGGACTATATTCGCACGGCGCACGCCAAAGGGGTTTCGGTATCGAACGTTCTCTTTCGCCACGCCCTCCGGAATTCGTTGATTCCCGTGGTGACCGTACTCGGCCCCCTTTCGGCCAGTCTCGTCACGGGATCATTTTTGGTCGAAATGGTTTTCCAAATCCCCGGTCTAGGAAAACATTTCGTCGGCGCCGTCTTAAACCGCGACTATCCGATGGTGATGGGGGTCACTCTGGTTTACGGAATGATTTTGATTCTCGCGAATCTCGGGGTCGATCTCGTCTGCGCGGCGCTCGACCCACGGATCCGGTTGGAAGAAGAGGGCGCTCGATGATTGCGCAGGGACTGAGTTTCGGTGGGCGCATCTTTCGATCGAAATTCCTTCGCCACCGATTCGCGGTTCTTAGCCTGCTTTTTCTGATTTCGATCGGCGTTGCGGCGATCTTCGCACCCCAACTCACCCGTTACTCTTACGAAACCCAAAGCATCGAGAATAAGCTTGAAACCCCAAGTCCGGAGCACTGGATGGGCACCGATTCGCTCGGACGCGATCTCTATAGCCGCATCCTCTACGGCGCCCGAATGTCGCTTGCGGTCGGGGTCCTCACGGCGCTGTTATCGCTAAGTTTAGGCACCCTCGTCGGTGCGGTCGCGGGATTCCGAGGCGGACGAACCGACGCCGTCTTAATGCGGATCGTGGACATCTTCTATATTTTCCCTTCGCTCTTAATCGCGATCCTATTGACCGTCTTTTTTGGCCGGGGATTTTTCGGAATCTTGATCGCGTTGGCCGTTACCTCGTGGGTGACCCACGCCCGGCTCGTGCGGAACTTGGTTCTTCAAGCCAAGGAAATGCTCTACGTCGAGGGCGCGCGCGCGATGGGAGCAGCCGATTTAAGAATCGTACTGCGCCATATCCTGCCCAATATCCTGGGGCCGATGATCGTCTCGCTCACCTTCCAAATTCCGACCAACATCATGTCGGAAAGCTTTCTCTCGTTTATCGGGCTTGGGCTTGAGCCGCCTTATTCGTCTTGGGGAACGCTGGCCAACGAGGGATTTCGGGCGATGAAGAGTTACCCCCACCTGATCCTGTTCCCGGGCTCCGTGCTTTTCATCACGCTAGTGGCGTTTAATGCCGCCGGGGACGGTTTACGAGACGTATTAGATCCGCAAGGAAAGCGTGATTTCGGGGCGTAATCGCCACCGTTTATCGCAGGTGCTTCCGTTCAAACCAAAAGGTTCCCAGCGGGATCACGGCCGCGAGATAAGCGCGCCCCAGCCAACTCGTCGGCCAATTCGCGCGATCCGAAACGACGGTAGCCAATACGATGTAGGCGATGAAGAGCAAACCATGGGCCATGCCCACGATTCGAACCGCCATCGGTAGATCTGCGAAATATTTCAGCGGCATCGCGATCAAGAGCAAGACAAGAAACGAGGATCCCTCGAGCCACCCCACCCGGCGGAACAATTCGGTCAGACGTTCGGTTTGCGACATAGGCTTTCTCCGGAGGAAACGTTAACGAACCAGTCTAAAAGAAGTCATGACGGTGACCTCGCTCTTTTGGTTTCGAGCCTGGAGATCGAGTTTCAACTCGTTTGCTCCCACGATTTGCCACTCCCCACCCGTCGAGATCTCGTCCCCGAGAAAGGTCATCGCGCGAAAGCGTGTCTGCGAAGAGAGGATGTGGAATCCCCGGAGATTCCGGTATTCCTGGATCGCTTCGATTGCGCGCGAGTGGAGAATGCTCGACGTGAGCATCCCGTGGGCGATCACCCCCGGCAGCCCCATCTCTTTCGCGACCGCCTCGTCTTGATGGATCGGATTGAAATCCCCGGAAACAAGCGCGAATTGCTTCAACCAATCCAGCGTGATCGTTCCGCAAACTTTGAAGGGAACCAGATCGGCGGAGGAAATTTCGCTCATGCGCCCTCCGCTTCGCGATAAACCATCGTACTTCGGGCGGTCGCAAGCTTTACGCCGTCCGCTACCCGTACGAAATCGGTATCGAATCCGAGAAATGCCATCTGGGTGCCCTTGCCGCGCTTTTCAACCACGGTTGCGAGCTTCGTTCGGTAAGCGATTTCTTCGTTCGGACGAAGAACGTCGAAATGGTCGTACTTTTGTTCGGCATGCAGGATCTGGCGAAGTTTCAAGCCGAGACGATCGATCAGTTCGAATTCACCCATGCGAAACTTCGTGTAGATCGTCGGTACGACGCGTGAGGAGATCTCCGAATGGTGGGTCGCTCCGACGGTCGCGCGGACACATGCCGCGAAATCCCTCATCTCAAGTTCGGTTACCACCGCACGAAGTTCCGCGGAGACTTCGCCTACTTTCGATTTAAGTCCGGAGCCGATTTCGCTTTTCATTGCGGTCTACCCTCCGGCCCGGTGAGTTCGATCGATCGCATCTGCAAGGCGTTGAGCGCGTTGATTCGAAGGTTCTTCACCCGAGGATTCACGAGCGCGAGGATGGGTTCGTTAAAAAGCGGCAGAAGGGCGGCGTCTTCCTCGACCAATAGACGCTGGGCTTCGTCGTAGAGCTTTTCACGCGCCTTTGGGTTCTGGTGATAACGGGCGAGCAGGACCTTCGCGTCGTATTCCGAATTTTTCCAACGCGTCCGGTTGTTCCCCGCCGCTCCCAAAAACACCGAAAGAAAGTTGTCCGGATCCGGGTAATCGGCACTCCAAGAATTAAGAAAGATCGGAAAACTGTAAAGCTCCAGCTGCGCGCGGAACGTCTTATGGTCGAACGAGCGGATAGAAATTTCCAGGCCTAGGTTCTTTTTCACCTCGGCTTGAATGAACTGCGCCAGCGTCAGATTTTTCTCCCAGTTCGTGCAAACCAGGTCAATTTTTGTTCCCCGTTTGACTCCCGATTTAGCGAGTTCTTTTTTCGCCGCCGCGGGGTCGAACGAAAGACCGATCGAACGGTTAAAACCGAACATCCCCTCGGGGATGAAGCTTCCGGTCGCCTTTTGCCCGCCATGCAAAAAATCGGCGATTTTCGATTTATCGATCGAATGTGCGAGTGCTCGTCTCAGGTGCACGCTTGAAATCGGGTACTGATCGGTCACGAAGCCGAGATACCCCGTCTTGAAATAGGGAAACCGCACCAAATCGGAGCGACCTTCGAGCCGCTTCAAATCCACGGTCGCGATGTCGGCTAGAAAATCAAGTTTCCCCGTTTCGTAAAGCGTAAGCGCCGTCGAATCTTCTTTCACGATCAGCCCCACGGCCTGATCGATGTTTCCGCGAGTCCCGTGATAATGCGGATTGCGGTTCAAGACGATTTTCGAGTCGAGATCGTAGCTTGAAAGCTCGTAAGGACCAACGCTGACCATGCGTCCCGGTTTCGGCCACGACGTTCCATGTTTTTCGACGACGTCTTGCCGCAGCGGAAAGGTTACCCAAAATGTGGGAATATGGACGAAATGAGCCACGGGCTTGGCTAACCGGATGACGAGCGTCAGATCGTCTGGAACCGAAATACCGACCTTCGAAAAGTCGGTAATCTTTCCTTGATAGAACTCTTCCGCACCCACGATATCAAATAGAATATACGCGTAAGCCGCGCTGGTAACCGGAGAGAGTAAACGTTTCCAGCTGAAATAAAAATCTTGGGCCCGTAGCGGAACGCCATCGCTCCACTTTATTCCGGGGTGGATCTTAAAGGTGTAGGTGAGTCCGTCGGGACTTTTCGTCCAGCTCTTGGCCAGCGACGAAACGACGTTCATTTTCTCGTCGTGGGCCAGTAAGCCCTCCATCAGATTGGTGAGCAACCACGTCTCCACCGAGGTATGGGCACGGTTCCAGTCCAGCGTTTCCGGATCGCCGAGCAATCGAAAAGTGAAAACCTTTTTGGGTTCCGCGGGGCCGGGATCCGATGGGATTCTGTCCTGGGCACCCTCTTGGGACGAAATCGTCGCGGCGGCAGGGTCCGCAGCGGACGGGGTTTCCTTTTTCCGGGTGCAGCCAGTCGTCCCGAGCAGGAGGAGCGCGGCGGTGACTAGGCTTACCGAAAGAAGTTTCCTCATCTAGTGTCCGAACCCCTCGTGTTGGATCTCAACGGTCACATCGCCCATCACTTTCGCCTGGCATCCGAGCCGTGAGTTCAACCGGACTCCGGTCGCACGGTCGAGACGTTCTTCTTCGTCTTCTTCCGATTCCGACAGATTTTTTTCGCCGACGGTAACCAAAACGTGGCAGGTCGTGCAGGCGCAAAACCCGCCGCAGGCGTGCTGCAACGGAATATCGTGAGCGACCGCGCCTTCGAGAATCGTTTCTCCAGCTTGGACTTCGACGGTCTGGTTCATGGGCAAGAAAGTGATTTTAGGCATAAGTTTCTTTCTCTATTTCGCCCGGTTTTCGAGGCGAATTCAAGTCACTTCGGGGTTCGCGACTGGAGCGCCTCCGCGATCACGCGCTCCGCCAAGCGAGTCGTGACGGAGTTCAGCTCGTATTTCAGGTTTTGGACGGCTTCAGGATTCCGCGCCTCCATTTCTTTCCGCATCCGCCCGCAAAGGCTTTCGATTTCGGCCGCCTCTTGCTTAGGTAAAAGCCGATACGCGTCGGGCAGTTTACGCTCAACCGCCCGTAGAACCGGTTCGGCCTGATTCCTAACCTCGATCCAGCGCTTGAACTCGAGATCTTCGTCTTGGGAGCGCCGCTTTTCCTCAAGCATGGCCTCGACTTGTTCTTCCCGCAGGCCAAAGCTTGGCCGAACTTCCACAACGGCTTCACGGCCGTTTCGAAGATCCCGCGCTTCCACCTGGAGAATCCCGTCCGCATCGATCAAGAACGTCACTTCGATTCTTGGAAAGCCCGCCGGACCGGGTTCGATGCCCGCCAACTTAAATCGGGCAAGCGACCGGTTCTCGCTCGCTTGTTCCCGCTCTCCCTGGAGCACGTGGATATCCACGCCGGTCTGGTTATCCACAAACGTCGTAAACGATTCGCGGGCGCTGGTCGGAATCCGGGTGTTACGTGGGATCAGCCGTTCCGCGAGTCCGCCGTAGGTTTCGATTCCCAAAGAGAGAGGAACGACGTCCAGGAGTAAAAAGCGGTTATTTTTTCCGGACAGAATATCGGCTTGGATCGCGGCGCCCTGGGCGACGACTTCGTCCGGATGCATGCTGGCGTTGGGGACCCGGCCGAAGATCTCTTCGACCATCTCGCGCACCACGGAAAGCCGAGTCGGTCCCCCGACCAAAACCACGTCCGTAACGTCGTCGACCGTAAGTCCCGCGTCGTCGAGGGCGTGAAAACAACTCTCGCGAGTCGGCGCGAGCACGGGACGGACAAGCCGGGCGAATTCTTCCCGCGTCCAGGTCCGTTCAAACGGAGGCTTTCCCGGGATTTCCAAATCGATCGAGAATACAGCTTCTCCGGCGTCGGAAAGTGCGTGTTTCAGTTTCTCGGACGCTTCAAGCAAGCTCGCCGTTCGGGTCGGCGTCGAATAAAAGTCGATGCCCGTAACGGAGCCGATTTCCTCGGCCATTCGGCCCGCGATAGCTCGGTCGAGATCGTCGCCGCCGAGCTGCGTATTCCCGTGGGTCGCTAATACCTCGAAGATACCGTCGCGAAGTTTTAGGATCGAAAGATCAAACGTTCCGCCGCCCAAGTCGTAAACGGCGATAATCCCCTGTTTCTTTTCTTGGAGCCCAAACGCAAGCGCCGCCGCCGTCGGCTCGTTCACGATGCGCAAGACTTCAAGCCCGGCTAAACGACCGGCCGCGCGCGTGGCCTGGCGCTGGGAATCGTTGAAGTAAGCAGGAACGGTAATCACGGCTTTTCGCACGGACCGTCCAAGCGCCGCTTCGGCTGAAGCTTTAAGTTCACGCAAAATCATCGCCGAAACTTCGACGGCCGTAAAAAGCCGTTCTCCGAGCCGGACGCGCAACAGGCCGTCTTCGGACTTAAGAACTTCGTAAGGCAATTGACTTCGAATCGAGGCTAAATCCTCAAAACCGCGGCCCAATAACCGCTTTGCGGAAAAAATTGTATCCTCCGCGCGGGTGACCTTAGCGCGTTTCGCGGCGTATCCGACGACCGGTACTCCGTCTTCCATCATCACTACCGACGGAATCATCCGTTCGCCTTCGCGAGACCTCAAGACCCGCGGCGCACCATCCTCGACCACCGCAATCAGCGAATTGGTGGTTCCCAAGTCGATGCCGACGACGACTTCCTTTTCCGTTTCCTTCGAAGCGTCCGCCATCCTAAAGTCCCAGTCGCGAACGGAGTTTAAGAATGTCGCGCTCCATGGATTTGAGATACTGGCCGTCGAGGGAAAGCTTTTCGATTTTCCGAAGTGTCTCGGCGGCGATCCCATCTTTCTGGGCCGCGCCGCGATCGTACTCGTCTTCCAATACCGCGATCCGTGCCCGCAGTTCTTTCGAACGAGAACGCAGATCGTTCTCAAACTCGGCTAGCCGCGCGACCGCGCGTTCGGGGATTTCGACGACCTCGTCTTGAAGTTCAAACCACGCTTCTGCAAGCTCCGCCGGAATCGCCGCCGGTTTACTACCAGTCTCAGGGTGCGCTCCGCTTGGAGGCGTAACGCCTTCCAGCTCCAAAAGGTATTCCCGAAGACGGTCTGGTTTCGTCAATGTTTGGTAAGCGCGATTTACGGCACTCATCCGTTCGACCGAGATCATTTTCCATTTCGAGTCTGCGCCCGCCGCGAAACGATCAGGGTGCAAGGCGCGGGAAATCTCGTAGTAACGGGTTTCAAGCGCAGGCAAGTCCTGTCGGAAAGCGCGCGGAGCTCCTAAAAGCTTGAAATGAGTTTCGGAAGGAGAAATCGGCTGCGGCGCTCCGCAATGGGCGCAAACATGGGTGAGCGCATCGACCGCGAAGCTTTTACCGCAAAATACGCAGGACGATTGCGCCACGAGAGACCCGTTAAACCGAGAAGCTCGAACCGCAACCGCAGGTGCGTTTCGCGTTCGGATTCTGGAAAACGAAACCGGTACCGTTTAATCCGTCGCTAAAATCCAAAGTCGTTCCCGAAAGGTAAAGATAGGATTTCGGATCGATGATCAGCTTCACGGTTTCTTCGCCGTTCGCTCCGCTCATCGTCCCAAGCTCGAACACCTTGTCCGCGGCGGCCGGAGCTTCCTTATCAAAACCAAGTTTATAACTCATCCCGGAGCATCCACCCCCGGCGACCTGAACCCGGAGGTTCGCGCCGATCGCAGTCGGATCGCTCGTCTTGATGCGTTTGATTTCGCTGACGGCTTTTTCGCTGACGTTGATCATGCAGTTTCCTTTCTTTTCGAGAGGTAATCCTTCACTGCCATCTTGATGGCGTCTTCGGCGAGGACCGAGCAGTGGATCTTGATCGGCGGAAGCGATAACTCTTCCACAATTTGTGTATTCTTGATGTCGAGCGCTTGTTCGACCGTCTTGCCCTTCACCCACTCCGTCGCAAGCGACGAGGAGGCAATCGCAGATCCACATCCGAACGTCTTGAACTTCGCGTCCTTAATCACGCCCGTCGCCTCGTCGACTTCGATTTGAAGCTTCATCACGTCGCCGCATTCCGGTGCGCCGACCAAGCCGGTGCCCACGGACGATTTTGCTTTGTCCAAGGATCCGATGTTCCGCGGATTCTCGAAGTGGTCGATTACTTTTTGGGTATATGCCATAATGTGCTCCCTATTCTCTCACTCGATTAAAATCAAAAATCAGTGCGCAGACCACTGTACGGTCTTCAAATCGATACCCTCTTTCACCATTTCGTAAAGAGGGGACAAATCACGCAGCTTCAACACGGTCGCGACTACTTTTTTCGCCGCGAATTCGATCTCTTCGTCCGTTGTAAAACGTCCGATCGAAAAACGGATCGAAGTGTGCGCGAGATCGTCGCCGACACCCAGTGCTTTTAAGACGTAGGATGGCTCAAGCGATGCGCTCGTGCAGGCGGACCCGGAGGAAACCGCGAGTTCCTTCATCCCCATCATCAACGACTCGCCCTCGCAATAAGCGAACGAGACGTTCAAATTGTTCGGCAGCCGCTCGGTCGGGTGCCCGTTCAAGTAAACTTCGTCAAGTTCTGCCTGGATCAAAGCCCAAAGTCGATCGCGTTGCGCTCGAATTCGCGGCATCTCGATCGGCATGACTCGCCCGGCGATTTCGCAGGCTTTACCCAATCCGACGATACCGGTGACGTTAAGGGTCCCCGAGCGCATTCCTTTTTCGTGGCCGCCGCCGTGGACGATCGCCGATAGGCGGACTCGTGGATTCTTCCGGCGAACATAAAGCGCGCCGACGCCTTTGGGTCCGTAAATTTTGTGGGCAGTAACCGAAAGCAGATCGATTCCCATTGCGTTGACGTCGACCGGCACTTTTCCGACTGCTTGCACCGCATCCGTATGGAAAAGAACGCCCTTCTCCTTACAGAGTTTCCCGATCTCCGCGATCGGATTGATCGTCCCGATCTCGTTGTTCGCGAACATGATCGATACCAAGATCGTCTTGTCGGTGATCAGCTTGGCGAGCTCGGGCACGATCACGCGCCCGGTTTCGTCCATCGGCGCATAATCGATCTTGAAGCCTTTTTTCTCCAGCGCGTGGGCCGTATCCAAAATCGCTTTGTGCTCGATCGCCGTTACGATGATGTGGTTGCCTTTTTCGGCGTACATGTCGGCGACGCCCTGCAAAGCCAGATTGTTAGATTCGGTCGCGCCCGAGGTGAAAATCACTTCTTTTTCGCTCGCGCCGATCAGATCGGCAACCTGCTTACGCGCGTGCTCGACGGCCGCTTCGGCCGTCCATCCGTACTCGTGGTTGCGGGAGGCCGCATTTCCGAAAACCTCCGTGAAATACGGGGTCATCGTTTTGAAGACTTCGGGGTCAACGGGGGTCGTCGCGTGATAATCGAGGTAAATCGGAAGTTTCATACGGCTTGGTTCTCTCTTTCAACGGCGGTCGCGCCGTCGGTCTTGAATTCGGCGAGATCCGTCAGACGAATACTCGCTAGAAATGTTTTCACACGGTGGTTGAGGTCGCCCATGACGCCCTTCACTTCACATTTCGCCTGGTACTCACACGCGCAAGGAGCGGGCTCCGAAACGCGAAGGGACGGTGAGGTGCAGCCGACAATCGACTGCGGCCCTTCCATCATTTCCAAAAACTCCGCTAAGTTCAGCTGCGAAGGACAGCGCGTAAGCGTGTATCCGCCGCGCGCGCCTTGAGCGGATTGGATCAGTCCGGAATCTTTCATCCGCTGGAGAGTCTTCGCCGTGATTTCGAACGGCAGATCGTACTTATCCGCAAGTTCGCGAGCGCTCGTCACCGACGAATCGCCGAGCGACTGCTTGCTGAACATATAGCGTAGGCCGATCAGGCCGTACTCTGTGGTTCGATTCAGTTTAACCATCCGAAAACTCCAACTTTTGATGAGAGAGTGAAATACGATAACTGGTATCCGGTTTCAATATCCATCTCTGACTGTCCGCAATAAAGCCCAGGTGACTTCTCCATATACGATAGCATTTATCGTATATGGAGTCTAGCCCCATAACTATAATAAATGCTTGATTTTAAAGCATTTTAAATCGATCACAGACAGCGCTTATGAACGAACTTTTAGTCTACCTCCTTGCGATGGTTTTCCTCGTCCCCGTCTCAAAACAGCTGGGGCTTGGATCGGTCGTCGGCTATCTACTTGCCGGCGCTATTATTGGCCCTCAGGGTCTCTCCTTGCTTCAAGGGAACGAAGCGACTTCCGAACTCGCTGAATTCGGCGTGATCATGATGCTGCTTTTGATCGGGCTTGAGCTGAACCCCAGAATTCTGTGGAAGATGCGGGGCCCGATTTTCGGGCTCGGGGGACTCCAAGTCGCAGGCACGATCACCTTCTTCGCCTTCGCTCTTTTTCTCTGGGGAATGGCGTGGAACGTTTCGATTGCGATCGGGATGATCGTTTCCCTATCTTCGACGGCCGTGGTCCTACAGACGTTGCAGGAACGCGGATATACGAAAAGCCTCGGCGGCGAACGTACCTTTGCCGTGCTTCTATTCCAAGACATGGCGATTATCCCGATCCTGGCGATTCTCCCCTTGCTTGCAGCAAGCGGGGCGATTCCGACCGAAGGGGGTGGACCGAACGAAGGCATCCGGAAAACGCTGCTGATTTTCGGTGCCGTCGCGGCGGTTGCGGTCGCGGGGCGATTTCTGGTTCGACCACTCTTTAAATTAATTGCGCGCATCAAGCTTCGCGAAACTTTTACCGCCTTGGCGCTTTTGATCGTCGTCAGTGCGGCTGCTCTCATGCATGCCGTGGGTCTTTCTCCCGCGCTGGGAGCTTTTCTCGCGGGTGTCGTTTTAGCGGATAGCGAGTATCGCCACCAAATCGAAGCGGACATCGGCCCCTTTAAGGGACTTCTGCTTGGCCTGTTTTTCATCACCGTCGGCGCCGGGATTCGATTCGACTTGATGGTCGCGAATCCTTTGGAGGTCGCCGGCTGGGTCGGCGCAATCGTCTTCGCGAAAGGAATTCTCGTTTACGGAATCGGGCGTTTTTCTCGCCTCCCCCCACCTGAAACCCTTCTTTTTGCTGTTTCACTCGCCCAAGGTGGCGAATTCGCATTCGTCTTGATCGGCAACGCCAACGGAATCGTACCAGAGGAGACCGCTCGCATCCTAACCGCCGCGATCGCGCTTTCCATGGCGCTTGCCCCGCTGCTGATTTCGCTGACGATCCGCTACGGGATGTCCCGGTTCGACTGCGTGACCAAGGAGGTTCGCGAATCCGATACGGTGGACGAGTCGGAAAAAGACAACCCTGTTCTCGTCGTTGGTGTCGGACGATTCGGGCAAACGTTGATCCGGTTTTTACGTGCGAACGGCTTTGCATCGACCGTCCTGGATATGGATTCCGAGCAAATCGAAGTGATGGGACGGTTCGGAATTAAATCGTATTTCGGCGACGGTGCGAATTTGGACCTTTTACGTGCCGCCGGACTCGAGCGTGCGAAGGTCTTGGTTCTTGCCATTGACGAGCCGGAAAGCACTCTGCGCATCGTAGAGGAAGTCCGACGTGAATACCCCGATCTTCCGGTCTTTGCGCGGGTCTACGACCGCGTCCAAGCCTACAAACTCTTGCCCTTGGGAGTAAAAGAGGTTGCCGTCGAAACGTCGGGAAGTGCGATCGTCTTAGGTACGGAGGTCCTAAAACATCTTGGCATCCCCGAGGCGCGCGCGCGGAAAAAGGCCGAATTCTTCCAAATCAATAACGACCGCTCGATGCGCGCGCTGGCGAAGAAGTACCAAGAACAGGACCAAGCTAGCTTCATCCAATCAGCGAGAGAAATGTCGGAGCAGCTCGAAGCCATGCTTCGGAGCGATCCAGAAGAACTCAAGGTCGAGGTCGGAGGGGGCGGAGAGTTCGTTTCGCGGATATAAAATTCTAAGTGGAAGAGGCCCGTGCTCTGTGTTATACAGCGCGTTATGAACCACTACCGTCTCGCACTCCTTCTTTCCGGCTTATTGGGATCAACATCTGTGCTCGCCACCGACGGATTCGTAGAAGACTCCCTCCGTCTGATTGAAGACCGGATGGGGGCAAAGTGCGAATTAGTCCGAACGGCGGGAGAACTTCAAGCTCCGAAAATTTGCTCAGTTGTCGGCAATACCTGTCGCGGGACGGATACCTATCGCTGCGTGGATTCCGCTGGCGCGTCGATTGCGACGGTCAAGGCGCGGTTTATTTACCGAAATGATCAGGTCTTTAAACTTCACAAACTCACGATCCAAATGGACTGACCCTGCTGGTCGGGGGCGAACCCTTTACTATCCCGTCCTTTTCATTTTCTCCGCGCCAAAGCGCGCGATGCCGCGGATCAAATTGTGATTTCGACAGAGAATTTCGAGATTTGAGATTTCGTCCGTCCCGCCGACCGCGCGCGGGATTCGGTGCTCGACTTGGAGAAAAAATCGACTCGTGCAGCGGCGACCTGTGGGATCGAGGTGCTGGCAGCGATAGTCGGCACGACGAAAAAGAAATCGGTTCACTCGGGCTGAGACCCGGGGTGAGTCTTGAATGCTGGGCCATACAATAGGGGCCGCCACTGGGAGAGGCGTGTTTTCGTTGCTTGCGGCTAGTGGTTGGGTAGTCTCATTTTTCACCGCTAGCGGTGGAATGTCCTCGTGATTCGCAGCACGGGGCAGAGTGCTCTCGTTATTCGCCGCTAGTTATTCGCCGCTAGCGGTGGAATGTCCTCGTGATTCGTAGCACAGGGTAGAATGCTCTCGGTGTTCACCGATAGCGGTGGAATTCCCGCGTCCGTCAGTGCGGGCGGTGGCTCGTGAGATTTCTTTTTAGTCTTGGGCAGAATTTTCTCTCCCTTCGTCTGGTGCTTCATGGGCGAGGTCCTCTCCGACCTGGTCTTCTCCAGCCCGCTTTTCCCTAGCTCGCTTTTCTCCAATTCACGATTCTCTAATTTGCCCTTCCACGCCGGCCCATTCCGCTTCCGCTCAAGCTCCCCAATCCCCATCTTGATCAGCCTCCGAACCAGTTCGGAGTTTGAACTCGCATTTTTGAGTTCATGCGAAAACGCTCCGCGGAGCGTCTCAAGATGGGACACGTCTTCAGGGGTTAAATGGAGAGTCACTTCACAAACCTCGGGAGCTACAAGTTTTACTCGCTCCCGCACGGCCGCAAGCGGCGAAATCTCAATCAGTCTTCGCTCCAGGGCATTGACCGAAAGGGATCCCATCTCTCGGTAGGCCTCCGTTTTTTTGGCGCCGTCCCATTTCGAACCCGTAAGTCTTTCGTCCCGGCGAATCGTCGTCTGAATGCGTGCCACCGTCGTTACGTTCACCTCGCCGCTTTCAATCCGGGGAGCTAGTTCCGGG
>CAZAKW010000019.1:14527-17856 GCA_964485835.1 uncultured Bacteriovoracaceae bacterium | reverse complement strand
TCACGTCTTGACTCTCCTCCGCTTTGCCGCGGAATGTCGGGGTGTTGAATGGACAAACGGACCTTCTCGAAGGCTCGGATCGTTCCTTCTGCCCCGTCTAAAACTCCTGCGATTAACTTAAGGAGCGTGCTCTTTCCGGATCCATTGGAACCGCTGAGGGCAATTTTTGAACCTCGGTTGAGTGAGAACTGGATTCCTTTCAAAAGGTCCTTGGAACCATCATAGGAAAAGGCCTCCAGGTGAACCTGGAGAAGAAGAGTGGATGACATAGACACACCTGTTTCTGCGTTATTACGCAGCGTAAATTGATGAGGAGAGAGGGAACTAATTTACGGGGTGTTTGAGGGTCATAGACGATCTTTGAAAGATCTCTAATAAGATATATCGAGCGATGCGAGAGAGCAAGTATCGGTCCCCAAGTCCTTTATAGCGGATTCTCGGGTTTGGAAATGGGGTTTATCCCGAGTCTCTTTCAAGAGAAGATACTCACATGTCTCATTTTGTATTCGTTGCAGCGATCGCTATTGGGTCTTTCTTCATAGGACCTAGTGGATTCGCCGAGTCCAAGGCAGCGGAGTGGAAGTGGTTCGCGCGGGGTCAAGATTTCGAGCTCTTCGTTAAGCCGAGTGCACGGCCGTCCGCATTGAAAGCGTTTCGGCTCGTGGGCACGCTACCCGTGGCCCCTCGTGACGTGGCAATCGGTATCTTAGACCGTGACCATCGGCCACTCTGGATGCGCGATATTCTGGAATTGCGGACAGTACGCCTGCCGAGTCCGGGCGTGGTCGTTGAGTATTCGGCGATCCGAACCCCTTTTGTGATCAAGGATCGGGATTTTTTGGTTCGTACGGAGGTTTCCGTGGACGCTCGGGGTCAGGTCTTCGTGATTACGACTCGCTCGGTGGAGGACGAGACGGTTCCGCATCAGTCTCGCGTCCGAGGAGAGCTGATCGAAGGAAAATTCGTGATTAGTCCTGGAGCGGAGAATGGCACTTCGAAAATCGTCGCGGATATGGACGTTGATCCAAAAGGATCCGTTCCTCAGTGGATGGTGAATCATTTCCAGAAGAACTGGCCGGCAGTGATGTTCCGGAGCTTGAAAAATTTTTTAGCCCTAAAGACCGCTACTTTGCCACCAGATCTAGTGGCACTCTTTCAGTGAATGCGTAGAGACCCGATCAACGGAAGTTGATCGGGTCTCTTGCTTCGAAAAAAGTTAGCGTACCGAAAAGTACACGGTCACTGTGTCGTAATGGGTCTTTGAATTCGAGTAAACATTGATTTGGGTATAATAGTCGCCGCGCGCGAGAGCTTGGGCGGTGAATACGGTGTAGCTACCGCCGCGTTGGCCTTCTGGCTGGGACATCTTATAAGTCTTACCGCTGGAAATTTCGATATTTGAGCAGTTTTTGACTTTACGAAAAACGGCGTTGAGTTGGTTGTCCGTACCACCGTTATTGATTTGCACGGTGCCTTCGCACTCCGGCAAACGAACTTCGCGTCCGTTGATGGAGGCGGTCACATTGCCGGCAAATGCGGTGGAGGCGGACAGGGCGAGTACGAGGGCGAGAAGATGTTTCATCATAGTGTGTTCCTTGATTACGGCCGTACGAGGACGGCCAAAACTGCGCGGGGACTTGGTTCTCGAGCCTTTTAGTACTAACAACGCTTCGTGTAAAGAAAAATGACGAGACGCGCCATTATTGGGATTTTGCCTAAAAAACCGTGGCGATCGCGGTGTATGTTATAAAAATTATCTGAGGAAACTCCTTTAATGTCAGACGGTTTTGTCGAATCCTTCGAACTTGTCCGTTTAAAATCGGGCTCTATTAGCCTTCGTTCGCTTGAAAACCGCGAGACCTATCATCCCGGGATAGGGCCCGCCGTCGAAGCGCGGATCCTCCATGTGGAACAACAGAATCTTGAGCGGCGGGTGTTGACGGAAAATCCGTTGATCGTCTGGGACGTCGGTCTTGGGGCCGGGGCGAATGCCTTAGCGGTAGTCGGTGCGCTCACGGGCCTAAATCGGCGGGTAGAACTCCACAGCTTTGATCAGAGCACAGCCCCATTGGAATTTGCGCTTCAGAATGCTGCGTGCCTGGAATATCTGGCAGGATACGAGCCGATTTTGTCGGCGCTCCTAACGAATGGGAGTATCGCGCTCTCTTCCGCCTTCTCATGGCGCTTCCACCGAGGGGACTTTGGGGCGAGTCTTCGCCGAATGGATTTGCCCGCTCCGCATTCGATTCTTTACGATCCTTACTCTCCATCGAGTAATCCGGGGATGTGGTCGCTGGGACATTTCACTGATCTTTTTAAAAACCTCGATCCGAATCGCGCATGCCTTCTCACGAATTACACTCGGTCAACCGCGGTGAGGGTTACTCTTTTGTTGGCCGGATTTTTCGTTGGAATCGGAAAAGCGATCGGCGAAAAAGCGGAAACTACCGTGGCCTCGAATCAACTTGGAATGCTGGAGTCGCCGCTGGATCGTTCGTGGTTAGATCGGGTAAAGGCATCGCGAAACTCAGCGCCTTTGGGTACCGGGACGGATTTCGGGGTAGCTGCTATATCTCCCCACGATTTCCTTCGATTACAGGCGCTGCCTCAGTTCCAATGAGTCAATTAGAACCCGATCGTAAGCGCGGCAAAGTATTTAGAAAGATCACTGCCGGCATTGTATTGAATCTCGAGTAGACTCGACGAGAATTGGTAGCTGCCTCCGGCGGTGAAATCGTCGGCGAATTGTTCTCGAAGGCCGGTCGCATAACTAATCGTGAGGGCGGCGGGACCATTGGCGACTTTCAGACCGGGCTTCACTTCCAAATTATCTAAATCGTCGTCGGCCGCCATATCAAAAACCAAATCGACTCCGGAGCTGACGTTGAAGCCGACCCCCGCGCCCCACTCATTCACCCCGTCGTCCAACCCCCGAGCGGTGACTCCGACCTGAGCGCTACTCCCAGCTGAGAATAAAACTCCGGCATTGAAAGTGGAGCCATCAGAATTAGAAATTCCGGTCCGGCCCGCAAGTCCAAGCGAAAATTCCGAAACGCCTACCGCGGCACCATAATACGCGAGCGTCGGATCATTTCTCGTACGGTCCCGACGTTCCAGTCCGGCTGCCGCTCCAAATGAAGCGCCTCCAGTTTGCAATCCAGCGCGGTACGTACCGTTGCTCCAGAAATCGGGAGCGCCGGCTTGCAAACTTATAGCCGTCGCCGCGGATACAAGTCCGGCCGGATTCGTAAACACAGCGGTAGAATTCGCCGGCATCGCAATACCACCGGAGACGTGGATCTGGCGACCGGAAGACTCCTGCGCCGAGG
>CAZAKW010000019.1:3587-14517 GCA_964485835.1 uncultured Bacteriovoracaceae bacterium | reverse complement strand
TCGAACTCCAAAGCGAGAAAACGCAAATCGTTGCGGTAGCGGCATTGCGAACAGTGCGATTGGACTTAACGAGCATAAGAGATATTCCTTGGGTTTGGGGTTGGCACCTGCCAGTAGAAACGAGTTTTCGGCTCGAGTCACGGACATACGTGTCGCCCGCCCCGGGGCGATCAAGACTTTTGAAGCTCCCCGAAATAGAGACGGTTGACGCGGATTTCTTTACGTTACGGGCTCGTGGCCACAAGCGGTAATTTGAGTACGTCTACCGCCGCCCAGACGAATGAACCATTTGTCCAAAGAAACCCTTCCTGGGTCGGGTATTTGTGGTCATCCGTCGCGGGCTTCGATAATTGAACCACGTCGATTCGTTCGTACATGGATCCGCCGTCCCGGTAGGTTTTAGAAACGCCGTTGACCCATTTTCGGGCGATGCGTTTTGCATCTTCTTCATATCCGTAGCGACGTAAGCCGTCGATCGCCATGACTTGATAAGGAGCCCAACCATTGGTTCCGTCCCACTGATGCACGGATGATTCGAGGTTGGATGCCATCAAGCCGCCCTCTCGTTCGATCTGCCCGAGAGCTGAATGCATGGCTTTTGCCTTTTCTTTGTCCGCCAGTCCGACGAATAGCGCTGAGTACGCATCCGCGGAGAATACATCGACCGTCCGGCGGGCACGGAGGTGATAGGGCTCGTAATATCCTTTGCGCGGATTCCAGAGATAGCGATCCATCGCATTCTTCCGACGGTTTGCGGCTGCGGTATACTTCCTCGCCGCCACCGAATCACCGGCCTGCGACGCCATCCACGCGAGATCGGTCTCGGTCTTGTAGAGCATCGAATTTAAAAGCGTTCCCGCGATTTGGGTCGGTTCGTTTTGGAACGCATCCGTAAAATCGAGGCCCGATTCCGCGCCGGCCCGGGCGTCTCGATACGTCTTGCCTAAAGCCAGCTCATTGTCGGCGCCATGGCGCTCTGGGCGCGGAAGATTGATGTCGTCCCAGTGGTGATTCAAGCCGGTCGAAACATCCAGACGGGTTTCGGGATTCATCCAGAAATCTTCGTAGTCGCGTTTGACTAATGGATAGGCGCGTTCCTTAAGCCAAGTCCGCAGTTTCGTTTTTTCGCCCGCTGATTGAGCGAGCCCAATCGTTTGGTCGAAAACTTCTCGGACCATCGACGACAAAAATGGAGGTTGGGATCGGGAAAGGTAGTAATCTCTTCCGCCATTGGGAACGAAGCCGAACTTTCGAACGTAGGCGAGAAGATTTTCGACCTGCATCTGGGCGATTTCGATTCGGCCGGTCGCTAGCAAACCTTTCATCCCGAAGTAAGTATCCCAGTAATAAGCTTCTTGAAAACGGCCCGCGGGTACCATCACCGGATAGGGCGAAGGTAAAAGGCTTCCGCCCGGCCGCGGCTTCGTTTCGTGCGCAAGCGTTTTCCAGGTGCGTTCCGTGTAATCAAACGCCGCATTGATCTGAACAGACCCGCTTTCCATTCTCCAACGAGTCGGAAGAAGATGGTCGACCGGAAAAAGCTCCAGGGGTTTTTCGTAGGCCGTCGCTATGAATGTCTTTAGAAACTGCTCTTCGAAAGATCCCGCCGCTGCTTCGGCTTTATTTATCGCCGATTGTCGAAACCTCTCGAATTCAAGCGGGCTGAGATCTTTCAAGCGAAAATCCGATAACGGCTTGAAATCTTCGTATAGTCCGAGGGCGCGGGCCCTCTCCAAAAATGGGTCCGATACTCCGGCTGAAACCGGGAGATCTTCGAAGGGAAGAATTGCGGGAGCTGTACCGCAAATGGATAATTCATGGACGGAGGGAATGTCCGCATATGCGATACTTTGTTTCCTTCGCGCGATCAGCTCGATTGCATCAGTTTGAGCGAGGGTGCTAGTCGGTACCGTTGGACCAACCTCATGGAGAAGGAGCGAACAGCTCGGGAAAATTCTGCTAGCGCGGCTCTCGACGGGGCCAATCGCGACCGCCATGAGAAATCCGACGATGATGCGGTGAAAGGTTCGGCGTGAACGCGTCTTAAGCGATTCCAAAACTGTAGTCTTTGTCATCAATTTGAGTTTATCGATTTTTTGAAACCATGCCATAGGCATGAGTTCGAATCCGCGCAGGAATTCACATCTGTGTGGGAAATTGTGGCGTGAGTGGCACAGCTTTCAGTTCGTGGGTAAATTTGCCCTAAATTTGTATTGAGGCTCCGAGTCGGTTAAACTCGAGCGATGAAAAAATCGTATTTCGAGGACATTAAGCCGATCTCCGTCAAGGAGCGTGCGTCGATCGGCATTGTTGAGCTCACTCTTGGTGAAGGCCAAGTCGTGAAAGCAGTCGGCGCGGTTTACGGGATCGAACACTCGATTTCCGGCGATGGTTACGAGGCTCGTCTTTTCCTGGATCAGTACAATCAACGAATTAAAGTCCTCTCTTATAGCGGCCCTAATTTCGCGGCTCTAATTCTGCAGATCCGCTGGCTCACCGAAGCGAATGGATTTGATAAGGTGATCTGCATGGCTTCGCACGACGATTGGATCGAATTTCTCAAGCACGGCTACGTGCTTGAAGCTGTATTGAAGCATTACCATCGAGGGGAAGACGCGTTCGCTATGAGTAAATTTCGGTCCCAGGACCGAATCGTTTCCCACTCGCTCATGGAAGAAATTCTTTTGATCGAGCAGATCATGCAAGACCACACCCAGGAACGCCTGAATCAGGCTCGACCCTTGGCCGGACTTCCCGAAGGCGTGACCGTCCGAATGGCGACCCATGGAGATATTCAAGAACTGATCGAACTTTACCAGTCGATTTTCGAGACGTATCCTTCGCCGCTTGTCCAACCCAGTTATTTAGAGACGGTTTTTCTTAAGGAATCGCTTTTTGCCGTATGCGAGAGCGAAGGAAGAATTATTGCCGCCGCGAGCGCCGAGCTCCAACCGCATAATTTGACCGCTGAATTAACCGATTGCGCGACAAAGAAAGAAGCCCGAGGAAAGGGTTTGATGAGCCACCTTCTCACCCTGCTTGAACAGGAGCTGTTGCGACGAGACTACGTCAGCTCCTACACGATGGCTCGGGCTCGAAGCTACGGGATGAATAATGTCTTCTTTCGTTTGGATTACGAGTTCATGGGCCGCATGGTGAATAATTGCGATATTTACGGGGCCTACGAAGATATGAATATTTGGGTGAAGCGTCTCGCGCCGAAGAAGGACGGTATCGCGTAGTGCGCTCTGGGTCCCGACGACGATGGATTTCAGTGGTGTTGGGGCTCTCGCTTTTCTACGGTGTCGCCGAAAGCGCAACCCCACTTAAAGTCGGGCTTACCGGAAAATATCCGCCCTTTAATTACTTCGATCCGAATGGAAACCTCGTAGGATTCGACGTAGAGGTCGCAAAAGCCCTCTGCGAGCGTCTTCAACGCCCTTGCGCATTTCGGATTTTACCTTGGGATGGAATTTTGGCCGCGCTCCTCGCGCGTAAGATCGATGTCGTTGTCGGAAGTATGGCGATCACCCCCGAACGCCAGAAGCAGGCGTTGTTCTCAGACCCTTATTACGAATCCGGGGCGCAGCTCTTCGTAAGAGATACGACGACCGATCCGGAGCAGCCGGGGTTTAAGATCGGTGTTACCCTTGGAACTACGTACGGCGAATTCGCGCGATCACGATATCCGGAAGCCGAGATTCGTACTTATAAAGGCGAAACGGAGATTTTCCAGGATATCGAGGCGGGGCGACTCCAAGGGATGGTGACCGACCGGCTCGTCGGCGGATATATGAACCGGGTTCGAAACGGAGGACTGAGCTTAAGCGGCCCTTTGCTCTATCGAGAGCGAATCGGCATTCCGATGCGACCGTTCGAAAAAAAGCTCCGAATGGAAGTCAATGGAGCGCTTGCGGATTTGTTGCAGTCGGAAACTTATAGCGAGCTTCACGCCCGCTACTTCGGCGAGGCGGCGCCCGGAACCGCAGAAATAGGAGTGGCCTTTCGCTGGCAAAATTCGTTGCGCCTGATGCTGAAGGCCTGGGGGTCGACCCTCGTTTTGTCGTTGCAGGGCCTCACTTTGGGGATACTTCTGTCGCTCGTTCTTGCCGCGCTCCTTATATTTCCTCCGTCTCCCATTCGTCGAGCCACGCTCGTCTACGTCGATTTCGTCCGCGCGACCCCGTTTATGCTCCAGCTTTTCGCGCTCTACTTCGGACTTCCGGCCATGGGAATCCAGTTGCCGGCCTGGATAGCGGCGGTCGCCGCGATTTCGATCCATCTCTCCGCTTACCTGTCCGAGACGATCAAAGTCGCCTACCAAAGTATTCCAACCGGTCAGCATCATGCGGCGAAAATTCTCGGAATGAACCGTGCACTCGCACTTAAACACGTGATTTTCCCGCAAATGCTTCCGCTTCTCTTGACCCCTACCTTAAATACGCTGGTCGCCATGATCAAGGATTCGGCAATCGTCTCCGTGATCAGCGTGCACGAACTCACGATGCAGACGCAGCAGCTAATTAGTTCGACGTTTCGGCCAATCGAGTTCTACCTCTTTGCGGCATTTCTTTACGCACTTTTAACATACCCGCTTCTGATTTTGGGGCGACGGCTCGAGATTCGGTACCGTGCGAAAGGACTTCTTCATGGACAGGGGTAAACTTATGGAGAATCCAGCGAGCCGCCCGGCACCCATTTTAGAATTGGTGTCGGTCTCAGCGGAATACGGGGGGCGTAAAATTCTCTGTCAGGTGGATTTGCAAATTCAGGCCGGCGCGGGACCCTTCGCGATTATCGGGGAGAGCGGCTCGGGAAAGACGACTTTACTCTTTTGCGCGACCGGATTGATGGAAAAGTACGCCGGAGATATTCGAATCTGCGGCGAGACGATCTCTCGCTTGAGTCCCGCTGAACGGGCGACGCGAGTCGGCTTGGTCTTCCAGGATTACCAACTTTTCCCGCATTTAAGTGTTCGTGAAAATATCGAACTCGCTCCGAGAATCGCCGGGATGAACAAGACTGCCGCACAGGTCGACGATCTTTTGACGTCCTTGCGTATCCAAGAACTCGCCAGTCGCAGGCCGCACCAATTAAGTGGAGGCCAAAAACAAAGAGTCGCAATCGCACGCAGTTTAATTTTGGAACCTGCCCTTTTGTTTTTAGACGAGCCTAGCGCAGCACTGGACGAGAGGACGACCCGGGAACTGGCGATTTTACTTCGCGACTTAAACCAACGGGTCCAGGTTGTTGTCGTTAGCCATGACCGGATGTTTGTGGAATCCTGTTGTGACCGGGGCGTTCGAGTTGCGAACGGAAAGACGAGTCCGATCTTTCCGGTAGCGAGCCTCTTCGATGCGAGGCCGGAATAAAGAAGCGAGGTTGATATGTCGTTGCCGATCTTTTTTCATCGCCGCCAGCTTGACCATAAGCCCGTCTATGAATGGGCGATGGGGGAGAGACTCGCCCATCCGGAAACGACTTATCGCGCTGAAAACATCCTTCGCGCGATTGAGGCTGAACCCACGCTCTTTTCGGTCCGCGAACCTCGCGAGCTGCCCCGTTCGCTGCTTACGACCGTGCACGATCGAAACTTGATCGAGCTCTTTCAGAAAGCCCGGGAGATTCCGGATGGACAAAGTTTCTATCCTTCTGTTTTTCCGAAGCGACACGACGTGCGGGGACGGCCCGAAAATCTTCGCCAAGCCGGTTATTACTCGTTCGATTCCGGCACGCCTTTGACTTCAACCACCTGGGAAGCGGCACTCTGGAGCGCTTCATCCGCCCATGAAACTTCTCTTTTGGTAGAATCCGGGGACTCCCTCTTCGCGTACGCGCTTTGCCGGCCGCCCGGGCACCATGCTTCTCGCGACCTCTTTGGGGGTTATTGTTATTTTAATAACGCCGCCATCATCGCGAAGCGTTTGAAAAAGAAAGGGCGCGTCGCGATTCTCGACATCGACTTCCATCACGGCAACGGCACGCAGGACGTGTTTTACCGCGATCCTTCCGTGCTTTTTCTTTCGATCCACGGTGATCCTAACGACTACTACCCTTTTTTCAGCGGTTACGCCCACGAAACGGGGGCCGGGGCGGGCGCTGGTTTTACGTTGAATCTACCACTACCCAAAGGATGCGACGGCCAAGAATACCTCAAGCAGCTCAGGACTCGGATTCTTCCCGCACTCCACGCCTTCGATCCAAAAACGTTGATCGTTTCGGCCGGATTCGACGCTTACTATAAAGATCCGATCGGCGCGTTTGCTTTAACGACGGAAGATTTCAACGTGATCGGCGCCGAGATAGCCGCCCTTCGCTTGCCGACCGTGATTCTCCAAGAGGGGGGCTACTGCGTGGAAGAACTCGGGCTAAACGTAACCGCGTTCCTAAAAGCTTTCACTTAAAGCGCGCCGAATACTCGTACGCTGGGCGTCCTTGTATTTACATCAGAAAATTTCCATATTGATAACATACCAACTAGTTGGTACTGAAATGAGATGGGCGCTCTGCCCTTTATCTCTAGGAGAACGAATGAAAAATAAAGTCGGTTATGCAGATGGTTTCGTCGTGCCCGTGCCCAAAAAGAAACTCGGTGAGTACAAAAAAATGGCCAAGCTCGCCGCCAAGGTTTGGCGAGACCACGGTGCGCTTGAATACGTGGAGTGCGTCGCGGACGATGTCAAAAAAGGAAAAGTGACTTCCTATCCCCAAAGCGTGAAATTGAAAGCCGGTGAGGTGGTAGTAATCTCCTGGGTCGTCTACAAATCACGCGCCCATCGGGATCGTGTGTTGGCGAAAGTGATGAGCGACAAGCGTTTAGCGCCGATGATGCAAGAAGATGCGATGGTTTTCGACGGAATGCGGATGTTTTGGGGCGGATTCAAGCCACTGGTTCAACTCTAACGTCGTTTAAGGTTATGACGATGAGAGCGCAGGTCGGTTGCCGACCTGCGCTCTCATCGTCATTCCTTTGGCTCAATTTAATGCGCTTTTTCTGTTAAATGCGCCGCTTCCATATAGAATCGGGTCACGGAGAAGTAACCCGATGGCGATTCCGACCCCGCGTACCGAATGTTTCCTTGCTAAAGTCCTTGAACCTCCGACTTACGGATACGTTCGGAACGAAAAACTCTATATTCCGTCGAACGCCGAACTTTTTCGAGAATTTTTCGGAAACCTAAATATTTTCGGAAAACGCGGAAACTGGCTCGCCTTTACCGGGTGGGCATTCACTTTCGCTTTAATCGTGCCTTTCGTTTTTTTCTTCACGACCTATTTTAGTTTTCCGCTGCTGTTCGCGGGGCTTTTTTACAGCATGGTCGTCATGGGCACCCACGGGACGATTTACCTTCATCGATTCTGTACCCACCGCGCGTTTACCTTCCGAAATTCCATTTTTCGGTTTTTCGTACGTAATCTTTCGATCAAGGTGATTCCCGAGGAAGTGTACGTCGTTTCTCACCATGTCCATCATTGGAACTCAGAGCAGCCGGGCGATCCGTATAATGTGCATGCGGGATTTTTGTATTGTTTTTTGGCGGACGCCAATCATCAACGAATCGCTTTGCGATTGCCCGAAAAAGATTACGAGCAGTTGAAAAAATTGATGAATCACACGGGCGTCAAGCTGAATACTTACGCCCAATATTTGAGATGGGGTTCCTTCTGCCATCCGCTTCGAACGATAGCGCATTACCTTCTGAATTGGTCTTTCTGGTTCTCCGCGTTTTATCTGATCGGTGGGACACCGCTTGCAATCGCGATATTCGGCATGGCCGGGGTTTGGGCGTTCGGAGTTCGGACCTATAATTACGACGGTCACGGACGAGGAAAAGACCGCCGTAAAGACGGCGTCGATTTCGGTACGGACAATCTCTCGATCAATCAGCTTTGGCCTGGATTCGTGTCCGGAGAATGGCACAACAACCACCACCTTTACCCAAACGGAGCTCGCGCGGGATTCCTCCCTTATCAGCTCGACCTCGCCTGGCTTTTTATCCGATTCTACCGAGCCGTTGGCGGGATTAAGTCTTACCGGGACTACCGGCTCGAGTTTTATCGTGACCATTATGCGCCTTACCTCGCGCGCGTAAAGCAAACGCCAGGGCCGGATAGAGAGGCGATTCTTCCCGTTGCCGTGCCGTCTGCGAAGCCGGTTTTGCAAAGTCTCGGATAGGAAGTTTCAGGCGTGAGCTTTGATTTCAACGGCTGGACGCTTTTTTTTGGATTCGCATCCGGTACGGTCGGGCTATGGCTTTTCAAGCGCGCTCGCGAGCGTGCGAATTTCGCGCTCGGCCCGATCGCCGTGGCGTTACTCATTTACCCTTATTTCGTATCGAATCCGTGGGCGAGCTTAGCCATCGGCACAGGACTTTGCCTGACCGCTTACAAGGTGTGGTGAAATTTCCACTCAGCCGTAGAGCGGCGGAATCGGCTGCGGACCGGCGACGATGCCAACCAGATCCGGGTCGACGGAAGAATCGCCGTTCGTTTCGCGCTCTTTACGCATTTCTTTGCGAAGTGCACGCTTTTCAAGCTTGGATTCGTGATTTTCCTGACGGTTGCGTTCGCGCTGGCGTTTCGCTTGGGTAGCCTTAGGTATAGCTGGCATGGGTGCTCCTCGATTCCGTGGGAGGGAGAATAACCAGCGAGCGCTAGGATAGATATCTTTATCTTCCCAAAGTGCCGTTAAAGAAAAACCTGGGCCCCTAGCGATACGGCCCCGGGGATGTAGTTGAACATCGCTCCCGCGGAAAAATGGGTGGAAAACTGGTACTGGAGGGCGAAGTGGTGCTGAACGACCGCCTCGGAACGATCAACTTGCGTGAGAACGAGTTGGCGCTGGGCGACCGTGAGGAGCAGGGCGCGGATCGAGGTCGTGAGAGTAAGGATATGGATTGGGCTTTGGTTGTAATGGCTGTCGTTGCGGAGTTGGTTGTATTCGAGTTCGAAGACCCAAAGTCTCGTGCTGATTTGATAATTGGTGAATTGAAGTCGCGGCAGCTCGTTTGAGACCCGTTCCCGCGTCACCGCTGCTCCCAAGGTGAGATGGGTCGAAGCCAGCGCAAGCGCGGGCCCTCCGCCCCAAGAATCGCTAATGCGATTATATCGAATCGAAGTGCCAAGCTTAGCGTGCACTGCCCGCCGAGGATCCGTGAGGTTGAACGAGGACCCAAGATTGAGGTTGGGCCCACTCCCGCGAGCGGTTTCCATCGGCTCGAAGGTCCTCAGCTCAGCCGTCCCGAATTGCCGTTGATGGACGTCGTCACCGTAAAAAGTGTTGTTGCTGCCGGTTGAGATGCCGGTGCCGAATTTTGAGAATCCTTTCACAAGTGAGAAAGTCGGGGAGACGCCGGATTCGCCATCGCGAAGGACACTTCCAATCGTTTCCAGGCCGTAGGAGGTCGGTTCGGTGGGTAAGGAGGCGGCAGTTAAGTTAAATGCGGCGCTAAAGCTGGAGTTCGCGCCGGCGGGTTTGGAGGAAGCGCGTCCTTTGCTGCAGAGCAGATTGTAGAGGCGAGGCACGCTTTTGCGGTAATAATTGCAAACGCTCGACGCGTACGCATCCGTCGTCATAAAAATGGCGAAAAGAGCGAGGGCTGCGAACCGAAGAGGGGCGGTCATTGATGAATGATTCTACGGAACGTCTCCCGTCAAAGTCGAGTAAGTAAAAAACGCGCGAATCGGCGCATTGATCGCTGACGCCAATCAGCCATACTAGCTAAGAAAGGGTTGGAGCCGTGTATGAATAAATTGACTTGGACGATTAGTATCGCGGGTATCTTGGCAAGTGTGAGCGGCTTCGCATCTGAAGACGTGGGCGCATTGATTACGTGCTCAAGCGCGACGGAGACGCGCACGCTTTCGATCGCACCCAAAGACGGGGGCTGCGAGTTGATGTACGAGAAAAACGGAAAACTTGATGTCGCCGCCTCCAGCGAGTTGGGCACCAGTCACTGCGAGAAATCCCGCGCTAAGATTCGTGACCGGCTGAAAGCCGCCGGTTGGAAGTGCGGCGAATAGGGTGCTGCGAGATTTGATTAAAAAAGGGCCTCGGTCGGAGCGTTCCGACCGAGGCCCTTTTTAATTTAACCCAGTCGAAATTTAGTAACGATACGTATCCGCCTTATAAGGTCCTTCTTTGGAAACGTGGATGTACTTCGCTTGCTCGTCGGTCAGTTCCGTAAGCTCCGCGTTCAATTTCTTCAACTGAAGGCGCGCGACCTTTTCGTCGAGATGCTTAGGCAACGTGTAGACGCCAGTAGGATACTTTTCCGGATTCGCGAAGAGCTCGATTTGCGCAATCGTCTGGTTCGCGAACGAGGAAGACATCACGTAGCTTGGGTGGCCAGTTCCGCAACCGAGGTTAACAAGGCGTCCTTTTGCGAGCAGGATAATGCGTTTCCCATCGGGGAAAATCACGTGGTCGACTTGGGGCTTGATCTCCTCCCACTTGTATTTTTCGATCGAAGCGACGTCGATTTCGTTGTCGAAATGCCCGATGTTGCAAACGATCGCCTGGTCCTTCATCGCCTTCATATGATCGTGGGTGATCACGCGGAAATTTCCGGTCGTCGTTACGAAGATGTCCGCTTTGTCTTTGGCGTATTCCATCGTCACCACGCGGTACCCTTCCATCGCCGCTTGCAACGCGCAGATCGGGTCGATCTCGGTTACCCAAACTTGCGCCGAAAGCGCGCGGAGGGCTTGGGCCGAACCCTTGCCGACGTCGCCATAGCCGCAAACGACGGCGACTTTTCCGGCGATCATCACGTCGGTGGCGCGTTTGATGGCGTCGACGAGCGACTCGCGGCATCCGTAGAGATTGTCGAATTTCGATTTCGTGACCGAGTCGTTCACGTTGATGGCTGGAAACTTAAGTTCGCCGCGAGCGTGCATTTGGACCAAGCGTAAAACGCCCGTCGTGGTT
>CAZAKW010000019.1:0-3577 GCA_964485835.1 uncultured Bacteriovoracaceae bacterium | reverse complement strand
TTCTTCCGTCACGCCTTTGATTTTCGAAAGACGGGTCGAATACCAGGTCGGATCCGTTTTCAGCTTCTCCTTGATGGTCGAGTAAAGAATGGTCTCTTCCTCGGAAGAAGGTTTGGCCAAGACGGAGAGATCTTTTTCCGCGCGCGCGCCGAGGTGCAAAAGCAACGTCGCGTCGCCACCATCGTCCAAAATCATGTTCGAGTAGCCGCCGTCTTTCCAGTCGAAGATGCGGTGGGTGTAATCCCAGTATTCGGCGAGCGTCTCGCCCTTCACGGCGAAAACGGGAACTTCGGCGGCGGCCATGGCGGCGGCGGCGTGGTCTTGGGTCGAGAAAATATTGCACGATGCCCAGCGAACTTCCGCACCGAGGTGGCGGAGAGTTTCAATCAACACGGCGGTCTGGATCGTCATGTGAAGCGAACCGGTGATCCGTGCGCCTTTCAGCGGCTTTTTCGCCGAGAACTCTTCGCGAATGGCCATCAGGCCCGGCATTTCGGTTTCGGCGATTTTAATTTCGCGGCGACCCCAGTCGGCGAGTTTAATATCGGCAATGACGTAATCGTTGTGGCTGCTCATGGAGGACTCCTAATGAAATTCGCCAGTCGGAAGGGGGCGCTTTTTAGGAGTGCTCACCATCTTCCGTGTCTGACACGAGGAAAGGTGAGCGCGGTTCGGTAACAAGAATCCAAGCCTAGGGCTCCCGGTCGGGGCCTCGCAACGCTCCTTGGATTCGGCCCCAGGATAGCGGATTTTAGCGGCTTAGGCACGCCTTTTCTAAAAATGGGGTGGCGAGGATTTATAAACGGGAGGGCGCCGGAGAGGGCGCGCAGTCGTCTTCCGCGATGGCACAGCCCATCTTTCGGTCCTGGACCGCGGCCGCTTCTTCCAATTGGCTTTGGATAATCTGGACGGAAGGATCCGTCCCCGGCGCAGGCGCGATCGGTTTTGAAACGGTTCGCATTTTGAGGATCCAAAAGAGAACGCCCAGGAGGACACCCATCGAAATCAGAATATGGAGAAGTCCCAAACCGCGTTGGTTTCGAATCATGCCCTACTTTATGCTCGGAAACGGCTGCGGGAAAAGTTAAATTCCGGGGTATTCATGCCTGAATTACCGGAAGTTGAAACATCCCGCCGTCAAGTCGATCGACTCTTGAAGGGGCAACGCATCGTTGAAGTCCTGCCCGACTACGACGACCACATCGTATTCGACCAGGCGTCGCCCGAAGCGTTCCAGAAGGCGCTGACCGGCGCCCGGGTCGTGGGCAGCGGTCGTCGGGGCAAGTACTTTTGGCTCGAACTCGATCGTCGGCCCTGGCCGGTTTTTCATTTAGGCATGTCCGGAAACGTGGAAGTGAAAAAAATTAAGAAAGGCGCCAAGACCGCCGACTTCGTGAAGGCGTGGGGGGGATTCAAGCTCTGGTCGGAAGGAAAACGAGTCGAATCGGGGGCGCGATTTCTTCCGTTCTGCCGACTGCGAATCGTCGCGGCGAACGGTAGTGAAATTGCGATTACCGACCCGCGCCGATTTGGCAGGATTCGTCTCGCAAACGACCCTCTTCGGGAACCGCCGATCTCGCGCCTTGGATTCGACCCGTTGATCGATTTTCCGACGGCGCGACGGCTCGGAGAAATCTTGGCGAAACGAAAAGCACCGATGAAAGCCGTTCTATTGGATCAGACTCTTTTTGCCGGAGTGGGGAATTGGATCGCGGACGAGGTTTTATTCCAAGCCGCGCTCAACCCCCACCGATTGGCGAAGTCCCTCGATCCAACCGAGGTCGCGCGGCTTCGGTCGAAACTTCTATCCGTGATCAAAAAATCCATCTCCGTCGAAGCGAATTACGATCGGTATCCGAAGAGCTGGCTCTTTCACCATCGCTGGGGCAAGTCAAAGGACGCATCCACTTCGAAGAAGCAGAAAATCGTCCACGATACGATCGGCGGACGTACGACCGCGTGGGTGCCTTCTGTCCAAGAATAAAAGCGTGACAATCCTAAGCCGCGAGCGGGTGTCGGCGGTTGAGAACCCAGCTTGCGACGTCGTCGTTCGTTTGTTCGTCGGAACGAGGAGGCTCGCGTTTTTTCAAGAGTTTGCGGCAGCGCCAATCGTCGAAATAGACTTTTACAAGATAAATAAGGCCGGTACCACCCATGACGCCGAATACGGCGTCGGCCGCAGGCACTCCGCTTATTTTAGCCGCCATCGCGCTGACTGAAATCGCCGATAAGGCGAGCGTGTAAAGGTCCGCTCTCATCTGAACGCGTAATTTTTCGATCGCACTGCGAGCGGCAGCAATCCCGTCCCGGGTTTTTTTGCTGAGTCCAACTTCCCACGTACCTTGTGCAAAGAGTCCCGCCCCTGTCGCAGCCAAATTACCGAGAGCAAGTTCCATCGTGGTGCCCACTGGGCCATAGCCCATCGACGAAAGGGTGAGTTGAAGCGCGGACACAAATCCGAATTCTAAGGCACCCCAACGAAAGTAAGGCTCAATTTTCTTGATCCCTTTTTTTAAAAGATTCGCCGGCTCGCCGGCACCTAAAACGGATTTGTTGAGGAATTTTTGAAGGTCTTCGTTCCAATATTGCATCCCACCGGAAAGCGAGCCCATCAAGCCGCCTGCCGCTAAGGCCAAATGGAAGGGCATTTGATTGGTGACCATCAAATTCACCGTCATCACCGTCGTATTCAGCCCGCCACGTACAAGCGCAAACGTCATCCGGTAATTGCGCTTAAAAAAATTGCTAAACTGACGTCGCAGGGTCGAGCTGGTTTCCGCAGGAATTGTACTTCGAACGACGGGATTCGTTTCCGCAAGTTCTCGAATTGTTTCTCCAACCTGGGCGTCCGGAGTCTTCTCGTCGACCGAATTAGGCTGGCGATTTCCCGCCTCGTAAATTTCCTCAAAATGGGTAAGAAGCTCGGGGTTCGTTTTTCGATCCGCCGCAAGGATACTTCTGATCTGAGCGACAATCTTCTGTCGGTCCTGTTCGTTCTCGGCGAAGTAAGTCGTGATTTCGACTCCGCCCGCGCCTTCTGGGACTAGTAGTTCTTGGCGCAGCGAAATAACGTCAGCATGCGCCGAAGAGAATAATCCAATCATTCCAAGAGATATGCCGAGCGCCACGACGCAGGTCTTCACCATAGGTCTTTCCTCTTCGGAAAAAATCGGGCGCTTATTAACCCCTTTAACGAGCAACCTGAAAAAGCGCGCGAACGATTTTCTCGGCCGAGGCCCGCGAGGTTTCGAGGATTTGGAAGTGGTCTAAAACCGCGCCTGGATCCAATCCGCAGCCCAGATTGCTGATTAGCGAGAATCCGGCGACCGTCGCGCCGGAGTGGACCAGCGCGATCGCCTCCCAAACCGTCGACATCCCAACCGTGCCTAGGCCCCACTGGGAGAAAAGACGGACTTCCGCCGGAGTTTCGAAACTCGGTCCGAGAACCCCAAGGTAGACGCCCTCCGAAGTTTCAAGCCCCGCGCTCACCAGTTCTTTGCGCATCCGTTCGGTGAGTTCCCGGTTCCAGCACTTCGAAAGATCCGGAAAACGCGGCCCAATCGGTTTCCCGTCGATT
>CAZAKW010000018.1:0-17950 GCA_964485835.1 uncultured Bacteriovoracaceae bacterium | reverse complement strand
TAAAAGTGCAAATGAAGTATAGAGCAGGGAATTTTTCATAGGTCTCCAGGAAAAGCATCTCGAGGCGGTCGCCACGCGAATGATGGTTTTGCCCTCGAGGACTTAACACAGCCATAACGCATTGCGCAATAAAAAATCTATCCTTACCGCTTTTCTGTCTGCTCGGCTAATTGGGCCTTAAAACGCGAGTTTTTCAGCTCTGCTCGGAAGATCCGCTGGCTCACGCGGGACAAAAAAGAAACCACCGAATTTTTTCAATCCGGTGGTTCGAAAGTTTTGCAAAATGGTGGCCCCTCCGAGAATCGAACTCGGACACCCGTGAAGGTACCGGATTTTGAGTCCGGCGCGTCTACCAATTCCGCCAAAGGGCCACGGTCAAGAAGTGGATGCGTCAGTGGTACCGCGGGAGCGCGATTCCGTCCAGGGCGTCTCAAGGGGAAACGAGAATTTTCAGTAAATCACGTCTCGGGCGTTTCGAGAAAACGATCGCGCCATTCGGGGCGGGGGAGGATGCAGGAATCTTGCTTTCCGAACCACTGGTAACGATTCCTAGCGATCCAGCGGTAGATAAAATCTCGGAGCGGGCGAGGGACCACCCACCCTGCGGCCAGGAGCTTCCACGGAAAATCGAGATTTAGAGCGATTCGGACCGCTGCGCTTGATTCTTGGTAGAGTTTTCCGTTTTCGACCAACATGATGCTGGTGGGCTCGGGTTGGGGAGGGGTGCCGTCTCGCGTCAAAATCTCCCGAGCAAAGTCTCCTTGAATCGATGCGAATCGAAGTTTACCCGCGCGATCGCGAGGTAAGATCCATTTGACGGTGGAGTCGCAAAGATTACAGACCCCGTCGTAAAGGACAACTCGGGGCAGAGTTTTCAGAGGCGTTGGGTCGGCGTGCATTGCATCCACTCTACCCCAAGACTAGACTGATCGAAAATCGTCCTGATCTCTATTGAAGGAGAATTGTATGAAGTCCCGTTGGTTAGTGATGCTTTCTTTTGTTCTATCTACCTCTGTTTTTGCTGCCCCTGCGGCCACGAAAATCGAATTGACGACCGGAACGCCAAAAAACAAAGAAGAGATGGTCTTTTCGAAAGACAAGCTCTCTGCGAAGGCCGGATCGAAAGTGACCGTGACCTTCAAAAACGGTTCGGCCGCGAAGGGCATGATGCACAACTTCGTCGTGGTCGCGATCGGTAAGGCGCAAGCGGTGCTGGACGCGTCGATTTCCGCGGGTCCGGCGGCAGGCTGGGTCGCAAGTACCCCCGATGTGATTGCGAAGACAAAACTTCTCGACGCCGGCGAATCGGCAACCGTCGAGTTTACCGCTCCGGCTACGCCCGGCGATTACCCGTTTGTCTGCACATTTCCCGGGCACGCCACGATGCGCGGTATTCTGAAGGTTACGAAGTAAGACTCAAGCGAGTCGATACGCCTCGACGAGGCTTGCGACTCCAAACAAAAAGAAGAAGAGCGCGGCCGTCGTCCGGATCCACGGACTTTGGACGCGGCCCGCGATTCTGTCTCCCAGTAGCACCGCGACCCCGTCGGTCACCATCATCCCAAGCGTGGTCCCCAGGGTCACTACCCAAAACGCTTGATACTTCGCCCCCAGGGCAACGGTTGCGAACTGCGTTTTGTCGCCGATCTCCGCTAAGAAAAAAAGCGCGGCGGTGGTAAGAAACGCGCCGAACCTTCGCGGGGGGGCCTCTTCATCGTAGGTGTCGGGTTTGAGCGTCCAGAGCCCGAAACCTAAAAAGAGCACTCCCAGCGAAACCGCCATCCAAAATGGCGGAATGGTCGCGGCGATCCACGTCCCCGCCCAGGCGGAAAGTCCGTGGTTAAGAAGCGTGGCGACGAGAATGCCTGCAAGAATGGGTATCGGTTTTCGAAATCGGGTGGCGAGAGTGAACGCGAGGAGCTGGGTTTTATCGCCGATTTCGCTTAACGCCACCAATCCGAACGAGGGCGCGAAAGCGGTCAGAAAATCGTCCATTTCGGAATTTTATCCGGGTTTGAGTCAGAAGCCAATTCCTGCGCGAAATCCCCACCGGCGTTCTTCGGCGTCCAGAAGATTTTCGCCATAGCCATGGAAGACCTGGAGATAAAAAGGCAGCAGAAGTTTTCTCGCCGTGGATTTTCCGCGGTAGGTGAGTTCTTGGCCGCCTTGAAGCGGGTTGCTGCGGCTCGATCCCCCGCCATAGACGCGCAAAATCAGCTCGTTAACCTCAAAAAAGCGGTCGAAATAATCGCTTAAGCCCGCTTGGATCTCCCAAACTCCGCGGTAGCGCGGCAGGTACTTGCTCTGTTCGTCGTCAAGTCCGTATGGGACCCACGCTTTCATCGACCACCAAAATCCTCGTTGGAGCGTTTGGCGGCCTTGGGTGTACCTTAGATAAACTCGGTTCCACGAACGCGAATCCGATCCGCCCATCCCGTTGGACTCGTGCTCGAAGATGCCGACATCGAGAAGTCGTCGCGTTGATCCACCAAGCGTGAATCGATAAAAAATATCAGGATTGTAATTCAGATCGCGAAACGGGGCGGACTCCACAAACAAGTCCCACATCATCAGCTGCGTATAACCCGCGAACAGCGGGATGCCGCGCAAAACCTGGACCTTCAAGCTGAGTTGGACTTTGGTGATGGGCTTGCCCAAGAGAAAATAACTCGGTTTGTAGATCTCGAAGTATCGCAAAGGCTCTCGTTGCCACGTTGGTTCGATCGCTTCTTCGGCCTGGGGTTCGGTTTGAGGGTCCGCCTGGGCGGTAGATGCGATTCCCGGCGATAAAACGCCGAACGCAAGGAAGACTAGGGCTAGACCGGCGGGAATTTTCATTCACGGAACCTAGACCCCTTCTTCCGGTTTTCCAAGCGCGAAGCAACGCGGTAGGGTGCGTGCATGGCCGCCAAACGATTTTCGAAAATCAACCTCGAGATTAGCAACATCTGCAATCTCCAGTGTAGTTTTTGTCCGGAGGTCGTTCGGGAAAAAGGGATGATGGCGGAAGAGGTCTTTGCATCGATTCTGGCCGAGGTCGGCCCGCTTACCGACCAGGTCTGTTTGCATTTGATGGGCGATCCGCTCGTGCATCCAAAGCTGCCACGGTTTATCGAGATCTGCGCCGAACATCAGACGCCGGTATTCTTGGTCACCAACGGTGTGCTCCTGCGCTCGCAGCAAGCGGACGCGATGCTGGATCCGATCGTTCGTCAGGTGAATTTCTCTCTCCATAGTTTTCCGGATAATTTTCCCGAACGTGATCCGACGGACTATCTCGAGAAAATTTTCGCTTGGACGGAACGTGCGTTTCGAGAGCGTCCCGACCTGTACGTAAATTTCCGGCTTTGGAACTTAGAGAGTCCCTCGACTCCAGCCGCAGGAGCAAAGAACGTCGATCTCCTCGCGCGAGTTTGTGAGCGATTCGACGTACCTCGGCCGGAAGGGATCGACGTGCGCCGGAAAAAAAGCTACCGGCTCCGGAATCGCCTCTACCTCCACTTCGACACGGAATTTGTGTGGCCGTCTTTGGATTTGCCCGAGATCGGCGCCCGCGGACGATGCCATGGTCTCTCCAGCCACTTCGGAGTTTTGGTCGACGGAACGGTCGTGCCTTGCTGCCTCGATAAGGAAGGAAAGATTCCGCTGGGGAATGTCCGGGAGAAGCCCGTGCTGGAAATATTGGACTCGCCTAAAGCGCGGGCGATCCTCCAGGGCTTTCGCGAGCGCCGCCTAGTCGAGGAGCTGTGCCGAAAGTGCAATTATATCGAACGTTTTCAGCCCGAATCGGCGGCGGCGACCTAATATCTGCATCAGGCACCTGGCGAACGCCTTTAAGAATCCCTGCCTGATCGCAGTGGTCATTTTTGGGCCGTTAGGCAGAAATGATGTTGCGCCGCGTATATCGGACCGATAGAGTCCCGCCATGATTACAGTCGCAGGAGTGAGTCTGAGTTACGGTACCCACCGTCTATTCGACGACGTGAACGTTAAGTTTATTCCCGGAAATTGCTACGGCCTGATTGGCGCGAACGGCGCGGGAAAATCAACTTTTCTCAAAATCCTTTCGGGAGAAAATTCCTCGTATAAAGGCACGGTCTCAATCACGCCGGGCGAACGAATTTCGTTCTTACGCCAAGACCACTTTACCTTCGACGAAGTCTCGGTGCTCAAAACCGTCATCATGGGCGAACCGCGGTTGATGGCGATCATCGAGGAGAAGGACGCGCTTTACGCGAAACCCGACTTCTCGGAGAAGGACGGCGACCGTGCGGGCGAACTCGAATCGATTTTCGCCGAGCTCGACGGGTGGGAAGCCGAAAGCAACGCCGCCGTCCTCCTTGCCGGATTAGGGATCGGCACGGAGCTGCACGAAAAGAAAATGGGCGAGCTTCGGGATAACGAGAAGTTGAAAGTGCTCTTGGCGCAGGCGCTTTTCGGAAAACCCGACATTCTTTTACTCGACGAACCGACCAACCATTTGGACATCACCGCGATCCGGTGGCTCGAAGAATTTCTGATGAAGTTCGACAAAACGCTGATCGTCGTCTCCCACGATCGTCACTTCTTGAACCAGATCTGCACGCATATGGCCGACATCGATTTCGGCCGCATCCAGCTTTTCACGGGTAATTACGACTTCTGGTACGAGTCAAGCCAATTGGCGCTCAAGCAGCAGCAAGAAAAGAAAAAGAAATCCGAAGATAAGGCGGAGGAACTTAAGGCGTTCATCGCGCGCTTTTCCGCGAACGCCTCGAAGTCGCGCCAGGCGACCTCCCGCCGTCGGCAACTGGAGAAACTCACGCTCGACGACATCAAACCGTCCTCGCGTAAGTATCCCTTCGTTTCTTTCCGCGCCGAACGCGAAGCCGGGGACCAGATCCTGCGGGTGGAAAACCTTTCCAAATCGATCGGCGGAGTGAAAGTGCTCGATCAAGCTAGCTTCACCCTTCGTAAGGGCGACAAGGCGGTTTTTGTCGGGGATACGGATCTCGCGACCACCACCTTATTCCAGATTTTGATGGGCGAGATGGCTCCGGATGCAGGCGAATTGAAGTGGGGGGTGACCACCTCGCGTACCTTTTTTCCAAAAGATAACGCCCAGTTTTTCGACGGCGTCGATCTCGATCTGATCGACTGGCTTCGCCAGTTCTCCCCCGATCAAAACGAAAACTTCGTGCGTGGCTATCTCGGCCGTATGCTGTTTTCCGGCGAAGAAGCCACCAAACGCACGAAAGTGCTTTCCGGAGGCGAGCGCGTGCGGTGCATGCTTGCACGGATGATGCTGACGGACGCGAATGTTTTGGTCCTCGACGGCCCGACGAACCATTTGGATCTGGAATCGATTCAAGCGGTGAATAATGCGCTTTCAAAGTTTCCCGGCAATATCCTCTTCACTTCCCACGACCAGCAGTTCATCGAAACGGTCGCCAATCGGGTCATCGAAGTCGGGGTGTCCGGCGTTCGGGATTTCCATCAGCCTTACGGCGAGTACCTCGAAGCGCGCGCCTAGGGACCGGCGGCGACCCTCAGCTGGCTTTTTACGGCGCGGGTTCCGGAGACGTCCTTGGCGATTGCTTCGACGGCTCGCCGCTCGTCTTCCGATGCGACGGTGCCGCGTAGGGTGACGATTCCGCGAAGCGTGAGAATTCTTACGTCCTTAGCGACGGGAGAGAGCTCCGCTTCCGATTGAAGTTCCTCGCGGATCAGCTGGGTAATGCGTTGGTCTTGAGCTCGGCCACTCTGCATGACGGGCTTAGCGGTTTGGGCGTAGTTCGACTCGCCCGTCGTTTGCGGTGTTTGGTGCCGCGGTTGGACGATCTCTTTTGCTAATAGAGGTTCGGGACAAAATAGAAAAGGGAGCGCACAAAGCGCGATCCCGCCCCATTTTGAATCGGAGTGAGTGCTTTGACCGTGGTTTTTCATATGCGTGGATTCCTTTCCATCCGTCTTGCGTTAAGCAAATTGCACCGCGGATTCGCCAAACTCCGGGCAAACCGCGAGGAGGATCCGCGTGATTGACCAGCGTTTTTTGCGAGGTTGCGTGGCAGGCACTTCATCGAGACGAGAAGAACGATCGACGTTGTCTCGAGTCAGAGCCGAATCCGCAGTCAACTCGGCAAGCCGAGCGAGTTCATGCGCGAAATCGACGCGTTTGCGAATCCGCGCTTGGGCAAGATCGTACTCCACTTCGGAAAAGGGACGAAATGCATCACGATAAGTGCCATTATTTTGGCCGCTCATTTGCTCATTCAGTATGGGGACTTCCATAGAACCTCCTTGTTCTCACCCTCTTATTAGCAAGAGTGGGGCCGGGGCCTTTTTGTAAAAACGCCATTTTTTCCGGTTAAATTGCACTTAAATTCGCGTCATTCCCGCAGGAATTCGAAGAGAGAAAAATCAATCGATTTTGAAAAGCTTATCCGCGCAAGCCATGCGTGGCATTCTGGTACCGGGACGGCGGTCTTGAACTTGCTCGTTAAAGAAGTCTCAGGAGGCCATTCATTATGGAAAGTTACGAAAAAAGAAACGAATCCCGACCCGCGCCGAAAAAAGGGTTCAATCCGCCGTTAGAGGGAGATAAATCGGCGAAAGCTCCGAAAGCTCCGAAAGCTCCGAAAGCACCGATTGTTCCCCATAAAACGCCGAAGAAAACGGAAGTCGGTCGATGGGAAGACGAGGGCGGGAATCCAAATCCAGCTCAAGACGATGGGACGAATTCCGGCAATGCGGTCGGATCCGATTCGAAGTGATCGGCTACGGCGGGTTCTGCGGGAATAGTCGGTGCGACACGCTGGAGCTTCGGCGCCGGAGTCTTCGCATCGACCTCCCGCGCCCAGGCGTCGCGCTTCTCGCGATAATAGGCTAGGAACGAGTTCTCTAAAATCGCCTTTCGCATCTCCGCCATCGAACGGTGGTAAAAAGAAAGGTTGTGGAGGCTAAGAAGCTGCCAACCTAAAACTTCGTCGGTTTTATGGAGATGGTGGAGATAAGCACGCGTGTAAGTCCCACACGTCGTGCAATCGCAATCTGGATCCAGCGGCCGAGCGTCGAATTTATAGATTCCGCGCCGAAGCTGCATTTTCCCGTGGGCCGTAAAGACCGTTCCTCGTTTCGCCAAGGCGGACGGAAGAATACAGTCGAATAGGTCTACTCCGCGATGGACGGCTTCCAGTAAATCCAGCGGCGTCCCGACGCCCATCAGGTACCGAGGGAAGTTCGGGGGAAGTAAAGCCGTGGTGATTTCGGTGAATGTTTCTCGTTCGGTTTTTGTTTCTCCGACGGCAAGGCCGCCGATGGCGAATCCATCGAAGGGAAGCGCAGTGATCGCTTCGACGCTTCGTGCGCGTAAGTCTTCGAAGCACGCGCCCTGGACGATTCCGAAGAGGGATTGGGGCGAGTCGCCACGCGCGTCCAGGCTTCGGCGCGCCCAGCGATGGGTGAGTTCCATCGCCGTTTCGGCTTCGCGGTGAGAGGAGGTCGAAGGGATGCACTGATCAAGCACCATCATCACGTCGCTGCCGATCGCCCGCTGCATCTCGATGCTCGTCTCCGGCGAGAGGAGATGCATTCGCCCGTCGACGTAACTTTGAAATCGCGCCCCTTCTTCGCGCATGGAGCGCGAGTGGGGAAGGGAAAAAATTTGAAACCCGCCGGAGTCGGTCAGCACCGGGCCCGACCAATTCATAAATGCGTGGATGCCGCCGAATTTACGAAAAACTTCGGGGCCGGGACGAAGAAGAAGATGGTAGGTATTCGCGAGCAACATCCGCGAGCCGACGGAACGGAGATTCTCCGGCGTGAGTCCCTTTACCGTCGCTTGAGTTCCGACCGGCATGAAGATCGGCGTGATCATCTCGCCATGCAGGGTCGTGAAGCGACCCGCCCTTGCACTCGATCCGGACGCTTGGCCTTCGATCTGAAAATTGAGTCGGCTCATCCCAGCGCCTCGACGGACATTTCCCGAAGACGTCCGCGCGAAGCGAAGGCGATTTGCCGTTCCACCATGTCGTCAAAGAGTTTCAGTAGAATCGAGGGATCGCTTTCCGGATCGAGAATTCGCACCAGGCGATGGGAGGCTTCGATCGTCGAAAGGCAGAGGGGATTCGGTTGCTTTCGCACGCGGTAATTCGAAGGCTCGGCCGGGCGAAACGATACGCGAGGAAGGGTACCGAGCCGAGTGCTTTTTCGAAGCATGCCTTTGGCTTGGGCCCAGGTTCCGTCAATCACGAAAACGACGAGCTGGGGAAAACTTGAGGGCGATGGCGACGACGTTTCGAGAAAATTCAATAGTGCAGGCAAAGGCTCCGGTCCGAGGGCGTCTAAATCAATTGCGGCTTCGCCCGGGAAGAGAACCACGCACCGGTTGGCGGGTTCGTTTAGAATCGCTTCGACATCGGGATGGCCGTCGAACTCGGTTCCCGCGATCAGACGGGAATTCGCCAAGCAAAGATGGGTGATTCGCGCCGTACCGATATTGTTCTTTCTCTCTTTCGGGTGCTGGAGCAGGACGGGCTTAAACCGAGGAGTGAAGGGCTCGAGCTTGGCGCAATTGCAAACCGAGGCGGCACGGAGGCACCGTCGGCATTGCTCGCGGTACGCCGGGGGGAGGAGATTGGGATGCGTCACGCGGAGGAGCATGCCTGGGATGAGAGCCGATGACAACTCCCGGAAAGAGGCCTAGGATGGGGGGTATGCCGGATTCCCAGAACAACGAAGTCAAGGACTTGAAAATATTAGCGGAAATGATGGATTCGAAATTCGAAATCCCGGGCGGTTTTCGGATCGGATTCGACGGAATCTTAGGGCTGATCCCGATCATCGGCGGTTTGATGACCACCCTCGTTTCGGCCTATATCGTCGCCCGCGCCGCCATTCTCCAGGTCTCCGTTCCCGTTTTACTCCGGATGGTCCTGAATATCGGAATCGATAATGCGATCGCGATCATTCCTCTTTTCGGGTGGATCGGCGATTTCGTTTGGAAGTCGAATACCAAAAATCTCGCATTGATCCAAGCCCATCGGATTGATCCTGCCCGCACCAAACGCCATTCGATGGCGGTGCTGATCGCCGTCTTGGCGGTCCTTTTCGTGACGACCTTCGCACTGGCGTTCGCGGCGGCAGCGGCGGCCTGGCGGGCATTGAACCTCGTAATCGAATGGGCCGGCGGAGTGTGAACGAACGGGATCCGCGAATTTCCCGCTACGCGGTCCTGCAATCCGTGACCGAAATCGGCGTGGGAAGCGTCGTCCACTCGCTTCGTCTCCCGCTCGGGGGCCATCTCCTTTCCCTCAATCAAACCGCGCTCCTCGTTTTGGCCTCCAAACCCGATCCCGCTCTTCCCGGGAGCGAGACACGAAAGCGCGCGATCGGATCGGCTTCGGGGGTCGCTTTCGTATCCGCGCTTTTGAAAGGTCTTTCACCCGCGGGGAAGCGCGCGACTCCGATGCTTGCGATCGCAATGCAGGGGGCGCTTTTTAGCTCGGGCCTTGCGCTTTTCGGCACGAATATCGTGGGGGCCTTACTCGGCGCGCTTTTGCTTTCGGTGTGGGGATTTATCCAGCCACTCTTGTTGGCCACTTTTATTTTCGGACGCTCCTTACTCGATGGAATCGTGGTGCTTTGGACGGAATTGGCCAACACCCTCGGATGGGACGCGGAGCTTGGGTTTTGGATCTTGGGCGCGGTCGTCGCCGCGAAAGCCGTCGCGGCGATCGGAGTGGCTTGGATTGCTTGGGCGGCGTCGCCGGAGCGGGAGGCGCGGTATCTGGAGAAGGTTCAAGCATGGACTCGGCGCTGGCCACGGGGGAATACTCGTGACGGTTTGGGATCGGGCGCCTCGCAGAGCGGGCGCCCGCAATCGCCCGCTATCGGAGCGCTGTTGGATCTCTGCCGTCCGATTTTTCTAGTATCGCTTGCGATCAGCTTGATCTTCGCGAGAGGGGAAAGCTGGGTCCATCTCTCGCGGATCGTGGGAGCGGGATGGGCGATTTTCTTTTTGATCCGCGCGTTTCCGTCGGCCTGGGCGGAAACGATTCTCAATCGTTATCCGTCGCTTCGCCACGCGGCCCGCGAAGTTTTTGATCACGAATCTGGAGAAGTTCCGCCGCGACGCTAATCGCGATTTCAGCGGGATCGTTCGATCCGAGTTTAACACCGATTGGGCAACGAAAGTCCTTGAGTCGATTCTCCGTATCGGTGCGATCCGCTCCGAAGTGCTTAAGTTCGGAGCGAAGCTTGATCGCTTTTACTCCGCTTCCCAGGCAACCGACGTAAGGCATCGCGGAATCGCGCGCGAAAAGCGCCTTAAGCACCGGTAAATCCGAAGCATGTCCGCGGGTCATGGTCACGCAAAACTCGTCGCCGCGCAGTCTCGCGACGTAATCGACGGGCTCGCCAACGAGTTCCGTATGGATGCGCGGAGACTTCGGGAGCCGCTCCAGCCATTCCGGGCGGTTATCCACGAATGTCGCGCGACACGCGAGCGTGTCCAGTATTCGCGCCAGCGCCTGGGCAACGTGTCCCGCGCCGAAAACCACGATTCGCCAGGCGGCAGGATCGAAACGCTCGAATAAAATCGAAACCTCTCCGCCGCACGTCATCCCCACGTCACGTTGGAGATTCCACGTAAAAAAACGAGTCGGAAGATAGCCTGGTGCCAGGGCCGATTCTTCCAGGATCCGGAGGGCCTCGGCGATACAGCGGGCCTCGATTTTCCCGCCGCCGATCGTGCCGATCCGGAGGCCTTCGGAGGTTACCGCGATTTTCGCGCCGGGGTCTTGGGGAGCGTATCCGCGTGTCGCAGTCATCGTCACGACAACGAAAGGGGTTCCGGCGCGCGAAAGTTCGGCCGTCGTGTCCCAGAAAGCCGGATTCACTTTCGTTTCTCCATCTCCGCATAAAAGCCGAACCGGCTAGGATCGAGCGCTTTCAACACTTCCTCCTGGGTCGCGGGCAGCTCGATTTGGGGGTACCACTCTCTGTAGATCGGAAGATGTGATAACGCGTCGTTAATCGCCGTCCACACACTAATCCCTAACAATAGAGGCGGCTCGCCGACGGCTTTCGTTCCGCGCACGTTCGCGTAGTTTTCGTCGTTGGAAAGCAATTCGATCTTAAAAGTACGCGGAGTGTCCTGGGCGCTCGGGATTTTATACGTGCTTGGCGAGTGGGAGAGGAGCGAGCCTTGATCGGTATAATAGAGCTTTTCGGTCGTCACCCACCCCATCCCTTGGATGAAGGCTCCTGAGACCTGGCCGATGTCCAAGGCTTCGTTGATCGGGCGTCCGAGATCCATCAGGATTTCACTGCGTAAAACCTTCACTTCGCCCGTGTCTCGATCGATCGAGACTTCCGAGACGGCCGTTCCTTGGGTGAAATACATGAACGCATCGCCCTTGCCGGTGAGTTTGTCGAACGAGAGTCCGGGGATGCGGTAGTGGGCATAATCCGAGAGGGAAATTCGGTTTAGATAGGCTTCGTTCGCCAGGTCGTGGAAAGCGATGGATTTTTGCGGGTTCTGCGCCCGGAATGCCCGCCCGTCTCGGAAAATGATTCCGTGGTATTCGGCGATACCGGTTGGCCACTCCGCGCCTTCATTGGGATCGCCGATTTCGCGTCCTAGACCTTTGGCTTCGATTTCTTTTTCGGTGCCCAAGCCGGCCGTATTTTTCGCCCAACGCTCTTCGGGTAAATCGAGCAGACGATCGGCGATCTGCGAGAGTCGGGCTTTGATTTTTCGGCACGCGAGGATCGCCGCGGCGCCATTTAAATCCGTTCCGCTGGAGGCGGCAGTCGGCGAGGTGTTCGCGTTTTTTTCGGTCGACGTCGCCATCATCCGGACGTTTTCGCGAGGGAGGCCAAGCTCGCTTGCGACGAGTTCCGCGATCCGGGCATTCACGCCCTGGCCCATTTCCGTTGCGCCGGTGGAGACTTGTAAGGTTCCGTCGCGGTGGACGATCACGAGCGCGTTCGCCTGGTTTAGGAAGCGAGTCGTGAAAGAGATCCCGAACTTTACGGCCGTCATCGAAAGCCCGAAAAGTTTTCCGCCCCGAGGGCGAAGCAAGGTCTTGGCGTTTTCCTCGCGGATGCGCGCTCGGGCCTCGGCGTAGCCACTTTTCCGGTCGAGATCGGTGAACAGCCGGGGGAGGCAATTATTCTGGACGGTCTGTCCGTAGGGGGTGACGGTCGACACCGGACTGTCCGGGCGCCCGGGGAAAAGTTTTCGATCCGAGTAGACATTGGCCTTTCTCACCGCCAACGCATCCAGGCCGAGGCGATGGGCGATTTCCTCGATGATTTTTTCGATCGTCGCGACGCCTTTGGGGCCGCCGAAACCCCGGAAAGCGGTGTGGGGATGGTAATGGGTCCGACAGACCTGCCCCTGTACGCGAAAATTCGGGATGTAGTAGGCGTTGTCGGTATGGAGCATCGCGCGCTCCATGATCGAGGTCGAGAGGTCGGCGTAGGCGCCCCCGTCCGAATAAAGTTCCGCGTCCAAGACTTCGATTCGTCCGTCCTCGTCGAATCCGACGCGGTAGCGATTCTGGAACGGATTTCGTTTCCCGGTCATGACCATGTCGTCGTCTTTGGTCAAAACGATACGTGCTGGACGCTTGAGTCGATGGGCCGCGAGCGCTGCGTACGCTGCGAACGGCGCAGCTTGGGATTCTTTCCCCCCGAATCCGCCACCCATCCGCTTTACGATGCAAACAACGTCGCTATAGGGCAGTCCCAACCCGTGCGCGACGACGTGTTGTACTTCGGTGGGGTGTTGGGCGGAGGTGTGGACTTCGAGTTGGCCATCTTCTTTCGGGTAGACGATCGACGCTTGGCTCTCCAAATAGAAATGGTCTTGGCCGCGGATGACGATTTCTCCCTCAAGACGGTGTTTCGCGCGTGCGAGTGCCGAGTCGACCTCGCCTCGCTCGATTTTACGGCGAGAGCCGATGAAGGATTGGTTTTCGATCGCCTGGCGAATCGATAGAACCGCGGGAAGAACGTCGTAGTCGACTTCGATTGCGTCCCGAGCGAGGCGCGCGGCGGCTCGCGTTTCGGCGGCGATCACGGCGATCGCCTCTCCGACGAAATTAACCTCTTCGGAGGCGAGGAGAGGTTGGTCTTTGAAGATGGTTCCCCAAGGATTCGAGTGGAAATCGCTGGCCGTGTAAATTGCGAGTACGCCCGGTAGACGAAGCGCTTTGGCCGTGCGGATCGCGCGGATTCGCGCATGGGCGTGGGGAGAATAAAGGACGTCGACGTCGACTTCGCCGCGGAGGCGCGGACGATCGTCGATGTACTCGCTTAAGCCCGCCACGTGGGTGTGGGCGGTATCCAGAGGCAGGCGACTCATCCGACGCTCTCCTTGACTAAGGAGCCCGGGCCATGCTCAGCCAAAAATTTACGGACGAAGTTTTCTACGAGAACCCGACGGAATGCCGAACTTCCGCGGAGGTCGGAGAGCGGGCGAATCGAAGCTTGAAGGGCTTCGACAACGCGGTCGGCGGAAGAGCCCGGCTCCGCTTGGCCTAGGCCATCGAGCGAAAGCGCTTCAAGCGCAGTTTCCGCGGCAGGCACGCGAATCGGGGTTGCGGCCACACCCCCGAGTGCGATTTTCGCGGTCTTGATCCGGGTCCGACCTCGATTCTTCCATTCAATCCGAATCGCGGCATTCACCGCGGAAATATCCAGATCCTTCCGCTGCGACGTTTTGTAAAGCGCAAGCGTTTCGATTTTCGGGGGTTGGTCGAACTCGATCGCCGCGATCAATTCGCCGGGGCGGAGGACGGTTTTTCGGTATCCGATGTAAAATTTTTCAAGCGGGACTTCCCGTTTTCCCGTCGGTCCAACGATTCTCAAAACGGCGTTCGCCACCAATAAAAATGGCGGGGTATCGCCAATCGGCGACGCGTTCGCGACGTTTCCTACGAGGGTGGCCGTATTCTTGATTTGGGGAGATGCGAAGAGATCCAAGAAGCGCGCGAATTCGGGAATGCTCTTTTTCACTTGGCGCCGAAGTTCGGCGAGGGTGACGCGAGCTCCGACGGAGATTCGCCCTTTCTTTTTCGCGGGTCCGACGCGATAGAGATCGTCCACGAGGTGGAGGCTAACGATTCGAGGTAAAGAAATTTTTCCTTTATTCACAGCGACGCCGAGATCGGTCGCTGCCGCTCCGATGCGTGCGTCGGGATGGCGGCGGAGGTATTTCGCGGCTTCCGAAAGCGTTCGAGGGGCGTAAAAGGAGAACGAATCGGTTTCGATCGCGAGGGGCTTCTTCCGTACCGCCGCTAAATCGGCGAGTTGGGCGCGGGACGAAAAGCGTTCGGAGAGAGGACGGCACTGTTTCAAGTCGATGGCCATGGCGGCGTCGACGATCGGTTGGTAACCGGTGCACCGGCAAAGATTTCCGGTGAGGGCGTTCTTCGTCTCTCGTTCCGTGCACGAGGTCGCTTTCCCGCAAACCTTTTTATCGACCAAGCCGGAGAGGGCGGCGACGAATCCAGGCGTGCAGAAGCCGCACTGACTGCCATGCGAGAGGACCATGGCGTTTTGAACGGGAGAAAGTTCCGAGCCTTTTGCTAGGGCGTCGACCGTGATGAGGCTTGTGCCATCGAGTTGGGCGACGGGAATAATACAGGAGTTGATCGGGCGATAGCCCGGGCTTGAGCTTCGTCCGGGAGCGAGCTGGAGGACGGAACACGCTCCGCAGTCGCCCTCCGCGCAGACGACTTTTGTGGCGACGAGGCCGCGCTCGTAACGAAGATAATCCGAAAACATCAGTCCCGCGCGCGCGTCCCCAACCTGATGACGAACGCCATTTAAGTAGAAGATGGCCATTTTGCGGCCGGTACCACGGGTAGACGAAGACGCTTTAGAATTTGCCATGACTAAGTGCGAGATTCCCTAGACCGCGTCCTCCTGTCAAGAATCCTCGGACGAATGGGGCATTTTGGGTTGGAAACGGCTGGAATGGGAATCGCACTCTCCTTAAGGAAGGAGACGCAGTTTATGAGAGAAAGGCACTGGCTTGCAATTGCTTGGGCGATCACCTTCGGAGCATTTCTCGCTCTTGGGCAAGTTTCGCTTTCTTCGAATCGGACGGCTTATGCAAATGCGACCGGGGTGTCGGGGTCTGCAATGGCACCTGGATCTGTGCAAACCGGCCAGACTGCGGGTCAAACCGCCGGTCAGACTCTGAACAATCAAACAAACTCTCAAGCGACAACGACGAATCAAGCGATCGCTCCAGGTTCGCAGCCGGCGGGAACGATTAATATCGGACCGGCCTCACGCCCCGCCGGGATGATAAATACGAACCCGGGCTCGCGACCCGCAGGGAGCCTAGCACCCGCTCAATCGGGAATCGCACCGAGCGGAATCGATCCACAAAACGGTTCAAGAGGATCGGCCACCGGCCTTCGGGCAAATGGGCCAATCGTGCCTTATGCGCCGGTGAATCCACCGATGAATCCTAACGTCCGATCGACGCCGATCGGACCTGCGGCAACTCCGACTCCTTATTAAGCAGTCGTCAAACTCAACTCGAAAGGCAATCTTACTTATGAAGACGCAAACAAAAACGAAAAATACTCCCGCCCAAATTTACGATCTTTTGAAAGAAGATCACGACAAGACGAAAAAGCTCTTGAATAAACTTTGCGCGCTGGACGCGGAAGATATCGAAACCCGAGACGAGCTCGTGCAGGCGATCCGCGACGATTTGATTCCCCACGCGCGAGCCGAAGAGGCCGTTTTCTACAACTCGCTCCGCGCATTGACGGACGATACAGATAAAGTGATGCACGGATATAAAGAGCATATGGAGGCGGAAGGCTTTCTGCGGGCTCTTCAGTTGATCGATAAGGTGGGTGTCGAGTGGAGAGCCACCGCCGAGAAACTTCGGGACTCTCTTGAACATCACATCAAGGAAGAGGAGAGCGAAATCTTCAAACTCGGACGCAAAGTTCTGAGTGACGAAGAAGCGGTTGCCGTCGGCAAAGCCTTCAAAAAAATGAAGCCCGAAGTTCGCGAGGAAGGCTTCCTTAAAAACACCCTCGATCTCGCAGGTAATTTGATGCCCCCGCGGTTGAAAACCGCGCTCGGGGGGAATCCTCCGGAAGTGAGCCGATCATAGGTAAACGACTCAAAAATTGAAGCGATAACCCAGCTTCGGAATGCTTTCGAGCATGGACGCATAGTCGCCCATCTTGCGTCGCAGCGCGGAGATATGGGTGTAAATATTGTCTTCGTTCACGTGGACGTTGGCGTCGAGCGTATGCCGAAGGAGATCGGTCTTCGTGAAGGCTTCTCCTTTTCGATTCGCAAGAAAAGCGAGGATTCGATATTCAAAAGGAGTTAGCCCGAGGTCTTGTCCCGTTGCGGCGACGTAGACACGCGAACGAATACGATCGAATTGCAAGGGTCCTGCGACGATTCGCTCTTCCGCTCCCTTTAATTCCGCAGCATGGCGAAGACGAGTTTCGATCCTCGCTTTCAACTCAACGGGATCAAACGGCTTGGATACGTAATCGTCGGCGCCGATTTGAAACCCTCTTTTTTTATCCAGCGCTTCGCTTTTACCGGTGAGGAAAATAATGGGTGTCGAACGCAAGTCGGGCTTTTTTCGAAGGGCCTCGCATAATTCGAAACCGCATCCGTCCGGTAGAGTCACGTCGAGCAAAATCAAATCGGGCTTTCGCCGATCGACCTGATCGTGCGCTTCTTTCACGGTCGATGCGACCGACAAAGCATACTCGGGTTCGAGCTCCAGTCGCACGATCGCTTGGAGATCGGGCGAGTCTTCGATGAGTAGAATTCGGGTCAGGTTCGGCATTAGTCAGTAGGATTATTCCCTCTATTCGGTTAGGAATCCAGTACTGTGAAATAATTTTTAGCGTGACTCAAGTTAGGATGGTCTAGTTCGTGCAGAATTTGACTCCAAGCCGGAATAACTCTCTATTCTCTTTTCGTGTCGCCGTCGCTTTCGCGGCCTTGTTTCTTCTTCTCGCGGTATGTGGGTGGATGGGCTATTCCAGTGGCACGGGGTGGTTATATCTTTCGGTCTGGATCCAGCTCACCAACACGGTGTTCGATGAAGTGAAGGAAGCTCAATCGTTACTGTACGAGGCGGAATCTATCCAGCGTGCGTACATTCTTACGGGCGATGAAACGCGGCTTGATCGTTTTTCGGGAATGATTGAAAGATTTCGCGAACATTTTACTCAAGTTGATCGTCTTGTCGATGATAACCACGTCCAGCGCGAGACGGTCAAAACGATTCGGCCTGTCATCAAAGAACGAGTAGAGCTCCTTGAACAGATCGTGACTTTAAAGCAGTCGGGCAATCTGGCGAAGGCGACCGCGCTGATTCGTTCCAACTGGGGCGGCGAACAAATGGATAGGATTCGGGAAGGTTTCCGCGCCTTAGAAGACGAGGAGGGACGGCTTCTTGTTATGCGCACCGAAAGCGAGCGGAAAGAAACCTTTCGATCACGAAATTTAATTCTTTTCGCGACCGCATTGGCGTTTCTTACTTTGGCTTTCGGGGGAATTTTGCTTTCCTTGGGGGCGCGCGAACGGCGGAATGCGCTGGCGCAATCTCTGGAGTCAAAAGAACTTGCCCTTAAGGCTCTCGCGGCCCGTTCACAATTTTTAGCGAATATGAGCCACGAGATCCGCACTCCGCTGCATTCCATTATCGGAATGGCCGAAGTCCTATCTGATCGTCCCGAGGAGATGGACGCGGATCGTGGATTGTCGATCATCCGGCGGGCCGGCAATCTTCTCATGAACTTGATCAATGATATTTTGGATCTTTCTAAAATCGAGGCAGGGAAACTGGATATCGATTCCGTGCCTTTTGATCTTCACACGCATATCGACGAAACCGTCGCGATGATCGCCTTCCGCGCCAGCCACAAGCGGCTTGAACTCTCGGCCACGATCGAACCCG
>CAZAKW010000017.1:6114-18163 GCA_964485835.1 uncultured Bacteriovoracaceae bacterium | reverse complement strand
GTGTTGGCCGTATTTCTTTTGGGCAGCCATCAGCATCGCTTGTTCGAGCGCGGAGATGATGATCTCGCGTTTGATCGAGCGGTCCTTGCTTACGGATTCAATCACTCGGGAAAGTTCGGTTGCGTTCATCGGTCAGGTCTCCTTAGGTCGGCTTTTTAACTTTAGTCGCGGAAGTCGAAATCGGGCTCGATGTTCGCTTTGGAAATCAGCGCGAACGGGATCAGGATTTCGTCCTTCTTTTCGGGTTTTTTGGAAGGGTTCTTTTTCGGATCGCCGGTGCGTTTGCCCATGCTCGCGGCGATCGTTAATTTCACGGCAAGCGGGGATCCGTCCGAGGTCGTTAGGACTCCGCCGAGTTCTCCGAGAAAATTTTTCTGCTTCGGGTTTCGGGCTTGGTAGTCAGCGTTTCCAAGCTCTTCCGCCGTTAGTGCGCGCAAGGTGTGGATGCGGGCGTCGCGTCCGGAAAATTTTTCATAATCTCGCGCTTTGCGCAAGGGGCGATCGACGCCTGGCGAGGAGACTTCCAGCTCGTAGGGGCCACCGAAGTAGGCATCAAGCTCGGTCATCGCTTCGAGCGGCTCGTCGAGGGCGCGAGATACGCGGACACAATCTTCAACGCCGACGGCTTCGGCGCGTTCGCCAAGAACATCGATATAGAGTCGCAACGTAAAAGGCCGGTGGTTTTGGAGTTCCAAATGCACAAGCTCGTACCCAATTTCTTCCAGCATCGGAGAAATGCGCTCAAGCATCCGGTCGGCGGGCGAAACCGTCGTCGGAATTTTGGCAGGGGTGGAGTTTGAACTCGTTTCCAAGGTGTTCTTCATAAGGAGGCGGATAAACGGACGGATCGGCCCGGCTTCACGGACAAAAAAAAGGCGAACCGCTGGGTTCGCCGGATAGCTAACCTAAATATGCCTACGGCTTACCATAGGTAGACGGGCGTATCCAAGCGCATCTGAGCGTTTCCGAGTTCCACGACTTGACAGGGGCCCGGTAGACCTAAAAACTAGACTCTAGATGCGTCATCGACTTGCCCTAAATCGCGATAGGATTCGGTTTCCCCGGCATTTAGGGCTGATTATCCGCTTAGGCGGAATGGGTGGCCTTGTTTTAGGTGGAATCACTCTGCCAGTGGGGAGTGTTTGCGCATCGCTTCAAATCGCTTGGGAGGCGCCCGGAGCCCCAGTTCCGCGAGTTCTGAAGGAGTACTCCCTGGCAGAACTGGCTTCCAAAAAGACCCTGGTCCTGACCGAAAAAGATCCCCTGGAATCGAACACCTCCACCAAATTCCAGGGAGTTTCCCTCGCTCGGTTGATTGAAGAGGCGACCCAAGGACTGACCGCGGCCGATCGTTCCAGCTCGGACTTGATCGTGATGAAGACGCGCTCTGGGCGCGAAGTCTTGATGCCGAAGGCCTTTCTCGTCAAATATCCGGAGATCCAAATCGCCCTCCGGCAAGACGGTAAGGATCTTGGCGCGGAAGGGATGCGGGTCGTTTTACCCGCCACTTCAAGCTCTAAGATCCGGAGAGAAAATATTTTGCTGGAACCGATGTTTGTTTCCGAGCTCGCGTCGGTCACGCTCTCGTCTTACGACAAACGTTACGGACGGCTTTTACTCCAACGCCGTACGGATCCCGCGGCGATGCGCGGAGAAAAACTCTTTCTCCAAAACTGCGTCGCGTGCCATACGCAGCCCCAGGCGACGGTGGCGAGTCTCGACACGAACGAAAAGCTAAAGGTCCTCGTCGAAGGTGCCCACCCGACGTTTCCGGGAAATAACGGCGGCTTTAAAGCGATCTTCGATAAAAAGGCGATGCGTTCCGTAGGAAGTTACTTGGACGCTTTTCGGTCCCAGGGCCAGGCGGCGAAGAACTAGAGGTTTTTTCACGGCGATCGTCGCCGGTTAAACTTCCAGCCGTCCCGTCTCCCGCGAATAAAATTGACGATAGTAGCGGATCGAGAAAAAGAGAGCGACCGATCCGAAGACGTGCCAAAGCGCATGGCCTTGGAGCCAATGGTTCGAAGGTTCGCAGAATCTTCTCGTTACGTCCGCCGCGGAAAACGCGGCGCCGATTCCCAAAAAACCAAGCGACAAGACGAAATAACCGTGGCGAACTTTACGGGTCGCGATCCGTGCGGCGATGATTTCGGTGGCGAAGATCGCGGTGAGTAACGTCACGACGAGGCCTTGGATCGGAAAGCCTAATTTATCGACGAACGCGGCTAGGCACGTCGTGACGAGGGTGAGGATCCAGACGTTTTTCTTGACGTCCAAGTCCCGAACCCAGCCCATCCGCGCGAAATTCTGGACGAGCACCAAATAGAAAAACACAAACATGCCGAGAAAGTCGAAGACCTGGAAAACGAAGGTGATCGAGGCGTGGTAGGCGAACGAGCTCCAGCCGACCCACTGGGCGGCGGTTCCGTAGAAACGGAGATTGGCGGATTTTTCTTTGCGAGTGAACCACCAGAAATAAAAACCGACGAAGATATACGCGAGGTTTGTCCACGTATTCGCGGGCGTCGCGATCCAGGCGCAGAGCTGCTCTTCGCACCACCGTACGTTCGGCAGCCCGCCCCATTCGCGAAGCCCGACCCAAGGACAGCCGGGCTCCATCAAAAATCCGTTGGTCTCTTTCATGTTCATGGCGTTTCTCTAAGCCAGGGACTTCGCGTCGATCACGAAGCGATATTTCACGTCGCCTTTGAGCATCCGTGCGTATGCCGTATTGATTTGGTCGATTGGGATCGTCTCGATGTCGGATACGATTCCGTGCTTGCCACAAAAATCGAGCATCTCCTGGGTTTCCGCGATCCCGCCGATCAGCGATCCCGCGATCGATCTTCTCCCAGCGACGAGGGGAAATGCTTGAAGCTCGGGCGCCTTATCGGGAATGCCGACGAGAACCATCGTTCCGTCTCGCTTGAGAAGGTTAATGTACGCGTTTAGGTCGTGGGGCGCGGACACGGTGTTGAGGATGAAATCAAACCGTCCGGCGGCAGCTCCCATTTCGGCTTCGCTTTTCGAAACGACGACGTCGTGGGCGCCGAGGCGAAGCGCGTCTTCCTTCTTACTAGACGAGGTCGTGATCGCCGTCACGTGCGCTCCTAGGGCGCGCGCGATTTTCACCCCCATATGTCCAAGCCCGCCCACGCCGACGATGGCTACTTTTTTTCCGGGGCCGACGCCCCAATGTTTTAAAGGGGAGTAGGTCGTGATGCCCGCGCAAAGCAGCGGAGCGGCGCCGGCCGGATCCATCCCCGCGGGAATTCGTAGCGTGTATTTTTCGTCGACGACAATCGAGTCGGAGTACCCGCCCTGGGTCGGCGTGGAACCGTCTTTTTCGGTGCCGTTGTAGGTGAACGTCGCGCCGTTTTCGCAAAACTGCTCAAGTCCTTCTTCGCAGCTTCCGCATTTTCGGCACGAGTCGACCATGCAGCCGACGCCCGCCAAATCGCCCGGCTTGAAATTTTTTACTTGGGCTCCCACCCGCACGACTCGACCGACGATTTCGTGGCCCGGAACCATCGGAAAGGTTGAGCTGCCCCATTCGTTACGGGCCTGATGGATGTCGGAGTGGCAGACGCCACAATACAAAATTTCTAAATGGACGTCGTGCTCTTTAGGCTCGCGCCGGGAAAACGTAAAAGGAGCGAGAGGCGTGGTCGCGGATTGGGCCGCGTACCCTTTGGCGGGGAAAGTCGGAAGGGTGGAAGTTTTCATGTCGGAAAGTGTGGAAGATTCGTCGCCCGGGTTCAAGTCCCGAACGCGTGGGCGGGGCGATCGATTCCGACACGGAGCGCAGGCGAGAGTCTCTGGCGCACGGAAGAAAAATCCCGCAAGCTAGAGGGGCGATGCCTCTGAGTTTTTCTCCCATCATCACCGCACGGCGTAAGGTCCACTCGGACGGGTTTTCTTTTTTTAATCTCAACGAGCGTTTCTTTGGGGGAATGATCGATCCAATCTTGAATCTCGACCATTTTCGGATGAGTGAGCGCCCTTTTCCGCCACGCCCGCTTGCGGGTTTCTCAGCCGTCACGGCGGTGCTCGAGGGATCGCGCGGCGGATTTTTAGGGCGGGACCATTTAGGGTTAAATGCCCACGTCTTGCCGGGCGGCTTATACGGTCTGGTCTCCGGCGCGGGGATGATCGCGGAGGAGACTCCGCACGCGGGCGAGGTTTGTGAGGGAATCCACGTCTCGATTAATCTGACGTCCAAGGACAAGAAAGCGCCGCCTCGAAGTTTTGTTTTAGAGCCGACGCAGGTCCGGGAGTGGAAGCCCAATCCGCAGGTGAGGGGAAAGGTCTTTTTGGGGCGCATCGCGGGCGCGGAATCGCCGGTGGCTTTACCTTCGCCTTTTTCTTTTTTCGAATTCGAGATGAAACCGAAGATGAGCGCGACGCCGCGGGTTTTATCGCGAAGCGGAGGCATGGTTTATTTGCTCCGGGGAAAAATTCGCCTTTCGTCCGGCGACGAGGTCGTTGGCTTGGAAGCGGGCCAAGCGATCGGATTCCAAAGCGAGGACAAGGACCTCGAGTTATTCATCGAGTCGTTGGAGGATGCACATTTCTTTTTTCTCGCAGGCAAACGCTGTGACGAACCCAAGATCACGCACGGGTCGTTTGTGATGAATACCCAAGCCGAAATCGCGGCGGCCATCGCACGGTATCAAGCCGGCGAAATGGGGACGCTGGAGGCGGCGGGTTCAGCGGCAGGCGGGGTGGAGAAGGGTGAGTAGTTTCGCGCGCCGCGCGCGATTTTAGGGCGTGTTTTCAATTTTTCTGCCACATCACGGCATAAGTCATGGCAACGACGCCGGCGTAGTGCAGTGAATGCTTGTCATACCGAGTGGCCACGCCTCGACACTGTTTCAAGGAGTGGAGGTTCTGCGCGGGAGTGGAGGTTCTGCGCAGAAAATATCTTTTGCTCTAACGAAGATTGATCTTGACGGAGTTTGCGAGCAAAAAATGCAAATTCATTTCTAATTTTGAACGGCGTCTATTCAGTCTTCTCCCGCACCCAAAGCGCCTAGGTTCGCACGCTGTTGTCTGCAATCTCCGCACGGATTTTTTCGAAATTGGCGCGTATTGGAGCGCATTTTAGGGCATGAAATTCGATTTTTAAAAGCGGTGGTAAACATTTCAAATGAAACTTACCGGCAAAATCGATGCGGCTCTTTTAATGGAACTGAAGTCTCTGGTCTCACGCGAGCGGGAAGTAACGACTGAGATCCTCCACTACCTTCGCGAAGTAGAATCGCGAAAGCTTCATCTCGAGCGAGGTTATCCAAGCCTGTTTGAATTTACGGTACGCGAGCTTGGCTATTCCGAGGGCAGCGCGCACCGAAGGATTTCGGCCATGCGTCTTTTGAAAGCGCTTCCGGAACTCGAACCTAAAATCCGCTCAGGCGAGCTAACGCTTACAACCGCCGCCCGGGCTCAAGGCTTCTTTAAAGAAGAAGCCAAACGCCGGAACGTATCCCGGGAGGAAAAGAAGGCAACCGTTGAGAGCCTCTTTAACCAATCCACCCGTGAGTGCGAACGCACCCTTGCGGCGATCTCGCCGGCTTCGGCTCTCCCTAAGGAAAAAGAACGAGTGGTCAGCGAAGAATTCACCCAGATCCAGTTTCTCGCGGACCGTGAGTTGCTTAGCAAGCTTGAGCGATTAAAAGGTCTGCTTGCTCATCAAAACTTCGAAGGAAGCTACGCGGTTCTTTTCAATAAACTTGCAGACCTTGCTTTAAAGAAACTGGATCCTTTGCAGAGCCAAGCCTCTAAAAAAGACGTCTTGGCAGCTACTCCTGGACCGAAGATTTCTAAAGGTTCGGCGCAGAATGAAGCAGGGCGGCCTATCGATCCGCTAAAAATGCAGAACTCGGTAGAATCGCGATTCCACGAAGCGACTTCTGCGCCGAACGAAGCAGAGCAGCAGGATGGCCTCCAAAAATCGACTTCGGCGCCGAACCTCGCGCCAAACTCCACTATTGCGCCAAACCCTAAATCCACCCGCTTCATTCCCATCGCCATTCGGCGCACCGTTCGCATCCGGGATCAAAACCGTTGTACTTATACAGATCGAAAAACCAAGCATCGTTGCAACTCGCCGCATGCGCTAGACTTTGATCACCACGTGCCGCTGGTCATGGGAGGCGAGACAACCGTCGAAAACCTTCGCCTGCTTTGCAATCCGCACCACCGGCTTGTCACGGAGAGGCTTGGGTTACTCGTTTGACCTTTATGGTGGGCCCACCCGTCAGGCCGGCAGGGTGCCGGCGCCGTTGCCAGGGCAAGGGTTAGGATGTGGCTGAAAAATTGAAAACACGACCTAATCTCTGACCCAGTGGCAGGTGTAGCCACCCGGATTTCTACGGAGGTAATCCTGGTGCTCCTCCTCGGCCTCCCAAAACGGCGCGGCCGGGATCACTTCGGTCACGATCGGCTTTGGCCAGCGGCCCGAGGCGTCGACTTCGGAAATTTTCTGTTCGGCGGTCTGCTTTTGTTCTTCGCTCTGATAAAAAATTGTGGACCGATACTGGGTACCGACGTCATTCATTTGACGATTCTTTTGGGTCGGGTCGTGGAGTCGAAAAAAAAGATCCAGGAGTTCCGAGAAAGAGACGGTCTGCGGATCGAATTCAATTTGAACGGCTTCGGCGTGGCCTGTTTCCCCTGTCTTAACATCACGGTAGGTTGGGGAACTTAAAGTGCCACCGCAATACCCTACGGTCGTTTTTGTAACCCCGGGGACGGCCCGAAGAATTTCTTCCACCCCCCAAAAACAGCCTGCGGCGAGGACAGCGATTTCCATAAGGAGTAGTATTCGCGAGAGCCGTCAAAAAGGCAACGGAGGGTTGCCCTTAGAAAATCAGCTGAGTGATGAAAACCTCACCAAAAATTCTTAATATCAGCTTCCACTTTTCCGATAGGACGGTACGATAATGATGACGGGCAGGCGCCCGATCGAATGGAGAGAAAAAAGATTATGCTACGAATGAATAAGAAATGGTTGATTTCGAGTGTGGGAACGGTCGCGGTTGCCGCGCTTCTCGCGGGATGCCAAACCGGTCAGAAAAAAGACTCGGTCGCTTTCTTGGAACGGTTTCCGACTTACGGGATGGATTTGGAAGAGAGTTCCGCTAGCGGACGGGGAATCGCGAGCGCGGCTCCTTTGATCCGCGTTTTCGTAAACGGTCTTGCTTCTCCGGCGGCCGCAAAAGAAGCGAAGGCCGGTGGCGAAGCTCTTGTGAGCGCATTCATGCGACACGCGGACGCAAGCCAGCTCAAGGCCGTTCGTGAACTTCGTCAAGCGGGTAAGAAGCTCACGATCGAAGATCTCGAGCGCCTTGACGTCGCTGCCCAGAAAGCCCTGATCAATAGCTTTATGAATGCTCGTTCCGGCAGCATGAACGCCTCCTTCGTCGCGGAGACGAAGAACTTAGTTGTGGCTTCAAGCGGAAAAGTTACTTATTCCGGCAAGTTCGCCGGAGAGCAAGGTGCAAAGCGCGCTTCGACGGGCCTTTTGGATACGAGTGGGTCTAAGACGGCTAGCGCCGGTACTGGAGCAAAGACCGCCCGGACTCAGGAAAAGCCCATTGTGATGGGAACCAATCGGGGACTTCCGACAGATATCCAAGCGAAACCCCTAGACCTCGATATTCAGTTTAACGCAGCGGCGGAGCGATTTGCGACTAACGCGGAGGCCTCCCGGGCACTTGCCGAGGTAAAAACACTTACGGGTGAAATCCACGAAATAACGGGTGTTTCCGTGGTCGGTAGAAATGGTTGCGACGCCCTGGATGAAAGCAACGTTATGGTTTTCCGTGACCATTTACGCCGTGTCCGCGAGGAAGTCCAGAACCCGCGTTGGAAGCAATGCGGATTGACGACCCAAGCGAACGTTACTTCTTGGGTGATGATTGGAACTCAAGCGAAAGAACTAGGCCGGTCTGGGAGTATGGCCGTCCAGGCGACGGATGAGTTACTGGGATGCGGTGTTGGAAGTCAGCGTTCAAAACCTTATTTGCGCGGTCTCGCTTCGGCGCCAGCGGATAAAATTCCGCATGGTGTAGCGCCGACCTGCGAGCGTTAGTCGACGCTGAATTCATTTTCTCCATTCGAAAAGTCCGGATCACCGCTAGCGGTGGTCCGGACTTTTTCGTTTTAATCCCCGCTAAGATTCGGAAGAACCTCAGTTTTTTCAAGAAAGCTGCCGAGAAAGAGAGGTCGGGGTCAGTCCTAAGTGCCCAGGCTCTTCCTACGGAGGTCGATTTGTTCCAGCGTCTTAAGCCCTACATCAAGCCGAAGTACTTCTGGAGTGTCTTTCTGGTTTGCGGGGTTTTATCCCTGAGCATCGGCACGCCTCCGGAAAAGGATCCGCTCGTCGTCCAGGGCGAGGAGTTGGTGGATGCGTTCGAAGAGCTTTTTTGCGTGAATAGCGGGAAGAAGACGCCGGGCGATGGGAAGATGGACTGCGGCACGAAGGATCCGAAGACTTCGACTGAGTACGAGTTAAACGGACCCCTTTTGAAAACGCTTCCGATGGCGCATCCGGGCTTTCTTGCTTTTCAAGAGCAGTATCGGCGTTTCCAGATGGCGATCGAGCGGGAGAGCGAAGAGCGATCCAAAGCCGCCGATCTCGCGACCTTAAAATTAGCAGCCGCCGAGACGTCTACCGCGCGCGCGCAAGCAACCGGGTTGGTCGCTAGCAGCGAGAAACGAATTGCGGCGACGGTCGATGCGGTTCGCCTTTACGTTTCGCTCCAGCAGCAGCTTCAAGCGAATTACATGCGTCTCATCCACGAAACTCCGTGGAAAGCGCACCGCCGACTTTCGCTTGGCAAAGAACTGGCCTATAAAATCTTACCCGACAACATCCCGCTGCGGCCCGGCGCGCCGCTAAAAGAGATGAAAAAGGTCGAACTCGCTCACTTGAACAAAGACGCGAAAAAACCATCCGGAGTCGATCTTTATCCGAAGAACTACTGGGATCACGCGAATCTTCGGATCGCCGCGCGCGTCGGCGAAGAGTTTCTCCACAACCGAGATCTGGATCTTTTCTACAATATTCGCCACGTGAAAGACCCCCAGGGCGGTTTCTCCCAGGTGGAAGTGTTCATGAACGAAGAACAGAAGCGCATCATGGAATACCTGGCGCTCACTGATCCTCGTTCCAAGGACGAGTATCTTAAACTCCTTCAAGCAGCCGCGATCCACGAGTCGATGGTGAATCGCTGGAGTTTGCGGCGGATGATTTCTTACGACCAAATTGATTTCAAAAAATTCGATCAATCAGTTTCGGTCTGTGCGAAAGACCTCTCGACGTACCAGATCCCGAAAACGATGCCGATTTCGGCGACTACGAATTATCATTCGCTTGGGGAGGAAGATCGCTACCTCGATTTGGTCGATAAACTCGATTCGATCGCAGAAGGCACTCTTGTTACTCGTGTCGAATCCGGGATCACGCACTTTGAGGACGAAAAGCATCTCGGCGGGCTATTGATCGATTCCGCGGGCTATAACGACCTGGTTCTCTATTACCTAGGAAAGTTGAAATCTTTTCGTGAGAAGGTTCTGCCAAAGTACGTGTCGGATATGAGTCCGATTTTCGATATGGTCAGCACGGTCTGGGCGCCCGAAGTGAAGACTTTCGAGGCCGACTCCTGGTGGAAGGCGCACGACGAGGAAGGCCGGCTTTCGGCGGCGAAGGAATTGTTCCAGTTAGTGAATTTTCCGGCGGACGACCTGTCGCCTAAAAAGATCGCCGAACGGTATACTTGGAAAACCTTCGAATATCGTCGAGCGGCGCTCGTGAAAGCACTCGCCAATCTAGCGAAAACCGAAAACATGGACGAAGGCAAAGACGGCACCGCGCTTCCGATTGCGGCCGAAGCGGTCGACGAATTTATCCATTCAACAAAGTGTCGGGGTTCCGAAAAAACGGGATGTGCGGGTTACAAGAAGGTTTGGGAAGGTTCCTATTCTGCGAGGATCGAAGCGCTCGTCACGGCTGCTTACACGGATTACCCGTTCATCAAAGACCGCGCGAAACGTCGCTACGAGGATTTTAAATCCGGGGTCAAACCGCTCGCCGTTAAGGGAGTCTTAGGGTTTCAAACGCGTACGGCGGCCGAAAAAGCGTTGAAAGCGTACGGCCCCGATCCCGTTCTTTCTCCGCCGGGAACGACGCCTTCGCAAAACGGTCGAGGCGGTCCGGCGGTTACGTTAATTGCACGGGAGAATTACAAAAAAGCGAATGCGAAAGTGGCGTCCACCGCCATTGTTCCTTACGTTCGGGGAATCCCGTTTCGCGAGGCGTGGACGAAGAGCCGGTTAACGCGGGTTACGCTCCCGTCGACGGCCGAACATATCAGCAGCTTTTTTTTCAAAAAATTAAACATCCTGCGCGGCCGGGTCCAAGGTAAAGAATACGGAACGGCCGAAGAGAGGCTCGCCCGAGAGATCCAAGAGAATCCGGCCGTGATTCGGGGAATGGAAATGGTTTTCGGAAAAATTTCCGGCGCCTACGATGCGGCTCTAAAAGAAGGGGACCCGACCGAGCGCCTCTCTCCAGCGATGCGACGGATGGCCGAACCGAGTGTTTCCGAGCGGATGCGAAACGTCGTGGCGGGGAACAGCGCGTCCGAACGTATGCGCAGTGTCGTTGCCGGGGGCAGTTCTTCCGAAAGAATGCGTAGCGTAGTCGGAAAACCCCAGGCCGGGGTGAAGGTACTGCGCGTCGCTTACCGCGAGCCGACCGGTGGGTCTGCGGGTGACACTCCCGAATCATTTAGTGCCGAAGCGGAGTTTGCGCCGTCGCCACTTGAAGAGGAGACGGCAAATGCCGCCGTCTTGGAAAGCGTCGTCGTCTCCGCGGCCAAAGAAGGGTACGCCGAGTTTCTCAAGGCCTTAGATAAGCCTCCAACCTACCTCTATCCCGATCGCGTCGAGCAGCAGCTACGGAAGTTTTACCCGTATGGCTTGCCGAAACTTTTTCAAACGCAAATCGATGCGAGCCGTCCGCCGATGGCGTGGAGCCCGGCTCCGCCGATGGGACCCCTGGTACTCAAACATCCGTTTGGATCTCCCGCACCGGCGCCGTCGCCGACCGAAAGTTTATTCTTTCGTCTTGGTAAAGACAGCACCTTTGATCGAAAGGACGAGAATGTCGCTTGGGTTGCGAATCCGGCCGAAAAAGAGAAAGTGATTCGTTTGATGGGCGAAGCGCTGGGCATGCTTGGACTCGCGTCCGAGGTTACCGGTAAAACTTCCGCGCTTGATTCGAAGGCTTGGTATCTTCCCCAGCGGGTCGTAAGCTGGGTGAAGACCGAAGAATTGATCCGCCGTCAGCTTCCGGGGCAAGGGCTTTTGGTCCGGATGGTCGGCACGCCTGTCGATCAGCTCGCGATCGGACAGGTGCTTGAAGAAGAGTCTTACGCGCGAGCGCCGATCTTGGCCCTCCAGCCGACGTGGGATCCCCAGAGCCAAGAAGATTCGCCCAATCTTCTCGCTCGCTTGCAGCGGCATTGGTCGGTTGAAAAGGGATGGAACGACGCCGAGTTCGACCGAAACTTCCAGACGATGGTGTTAACCGCGGCCCGAAACGATATCGGCAAGGTCGAAACCTACTGCCGCGCGGATATTAAAAACTACCAGACGAACGAAGACTCTCGGAGGATGTTCAGCTCGGTGAGCGGCTTGCGTTCTGCTTTTGCCGCGATTCCGGGCGTTAGTAAATGGGACGAGGAAATTGCGAAAGAATCTCGCTCTTACAAGCAGGTTTTGCTCCAAGACTATATCGAACCGTATTCGATGTGGCTCATGCTCGCGATTCTGATCGTCGTGGGCTGGCAGATGGCGCCGATGGTAGTCGCCGTCATGCAGGGGTCGACGGTGGGGGCAGCCATCGGTTCGATGTTTGCGCAGTCCTGGATCGGAGGCGTGCTCGTCAAGGCCGGCGCGTGGTTTGGTACGAATGTCGCGATTCCGACCGCCGGTAAGCTCATCATGTTGATGATGATCGGGAACTTCGGCCCGGTGAATATGA
>CAZAKW010000017.1:0-6104 GCA_964485835.1 uncultured Bacteriovoracaceae bacterium | reverse complement strand
GTATCTCTATCAATTGCCGCCTCAAGTAGCGCACCACTTTCAAGTCGCGAACTCGCAAATTAAACGCACGAGTCTTCCGGGCTACCTTTTGGACAAGGAGTTAGTCGACCGGGAGAAGATGCACGAAATTCGCAAAGAGCTAGCGATGAACCGCGCATTCACGAAGGTTGCGATCCTCGCGGAAGTCGGCGCATTTGCCGGATTTACCGTGCCAGGCTCGCTCCGGTGGGCCGGAATTACCGGGCGAAAAGTGTTTAACCGGCTCGCTAAGGGTATCGACCCGGCCGTTTTGGAGCCGGCGGCGACAAAGCCTTTGGCGGAGCTGATGCGCGAGCACGGCTCCCGAAAAGGGTTGGAAATTTATGCGACTCGACTCGGAACCGCCATGCGGAATCTCGATCGAATCGCGGTTGTAAAAGGCGGAGCGGAGTCCAAGTCCACCATCCATAAAATGGTCGCGGATAAGCTCGCTAAGGCGTTTGAAACGAAAGAATCGGCGCGTCGGGCTTTGGACGCCCAGCGGGACTATTTGATGAAAGAGGCTTCTAGCAGCGGGTTGGCGGTCAATCGGTCATTGGAAGAACTGGAAAGACTGGCGACCGTGCAGGCGAATAAACATTACGACGAACTGGTCGCTCGATTAGACGACATCAAAAATAATCCGCGGACGTCGACGCAAGCGGAGCTTGAAGAATTCAAACGGGTCACCCAGATCTTGCACCATCCGGGCGTAGCCGAAGAATATATTACCGTGATCCGTAAGCGAGCCGCGAATCGCCATCTCGGCTTGTCGAAAGACGAGAGTAAACAAGTGACGAGTCTTTTGATCGACGCGGTAGAGCAGTGGACCCGCACGGCGGGAACGGCCTACGAGCTTACCGCCTTGAAAGGGATGTACCAGAATCTGGAACAGATGCCGCTGGATCAGTTTTTCATGTCGGCTTTGGAGAGCGGCTCATTTCAGAAGTACCGCGGGTATTTTCGCAAGCACCGGAAGATGGTGATCGACATGAATACGCGAAACGATTTCCACCAAATCGTGAAGGACATGGAGTACCTCCAGCGCGACTGGTCTTTGGCGGATAAGTACCGGGGCAACACCCAGCAAACGGCATTGGACCTCGTGCGTTCCTCCGGACGCGCGGACTTCTATTTCGATGCGGAAAACAGAGCATCGGCCCGCGGATTCGACGACTACTTAAAGTTACCCGACCAATACGACGAAGACGTGATCCCTAGGCCAAAACGGTAGGGTAAGCGTTTTAATTCTTAGCCTCGCCGTCGCAGTGGGAAATGATCGTGCGTTCGACCACGAACATCCAGTCGGCGTCTTTAACCTTGAAAGGCATCGGGTACGACTTCTGGGCCAGGAGCGGGAAGAGGTAAGGCATCCACCACGGTGAGCCTTTTCGTTCCTTGACGAGGAAAGCTACTTTGCCCGTGTGTGCGTCGTAGGTTTGGATGAACGTGCGTCCGTTCCAGTCCTGTTTGATGAAGTGGGGAGTGTGCTCGGCCATTAAGCCCCCAGACGCGAGCAACTGGCGACCGGTGGTGAAGGCGCGCGTCTGGGTAAAGCTCGTGCTCAAGCCCAACCCTTCGTGGCTTGCGCTGATTTGGGTGGAAGCCGAGTAAGTGTAGGTAAAGTTATAACTTGCGAAAAGCGGGTTGGACTCGTGGCATTCCTCGCGGTGGGAAGGAAGATCGTAGATTCGTTCCTTGCGTTCGGTGACGTCGTAAAAAGTGACGTATCGATAGTATTCGAAATCCACGCCGCGGGCACGGACTTGAAAAGTAGGACCGACCAGAACGTGTCCGACTTTCTTTCGGCTAATCGGATCGATCGGCGGAATGGATGCGTCCGTAAAAGGAGTGACGGCGCTCAGATGGGTCAGTTCTTCGCGATAGACTTGTTTCTGCGCCAAGTATTGCCGGTGGCTTTCTTCGTCGAACCCCTCGACGAGCCCCGACCAAGCGGCGGCCGGATAATTCAGAGTCTGCGTGGGCGCCGGGCTTTGCGCCGGTTGGGTCTGATTGGGAGAAGCATGGGAGAGCGGAACGATACTGCCTGCCGCAAAGAGAACGTGAGTAAGACGTGAGACGAACATAGAACCCCCTAAGTGGACCGTTTCCCCTAAGAAACAGTTGTCTGACCGAGTGGCCTTACAACGCAGTGGGTATATTCTTGTTAGCTGCATAGTGTCAATTTTAATTCGATGCGAGACGACTATTTGCTAACCTATTGAAATAATTAAATTAAATTCAATCAATTCGTGGAAATAAATCGTAAACCCCAATTTGCGTTCCTCAGATTACTCATGCAGAATTTTAAAGGTCCTCAGCCTGGATGGTTGGGGAGGGCGTCCGATTCCGGATCTGCTCTAACATGCAATCCATTGCAGAGTACCTCAGGGAAGGGAGTACTAGAATGGCTCGAACACGTGCTGCGCTTTTGGCTGAATGTCGGAAGCGTCTCCTCAAGACCAAGCAAGACCTCATGAACGGCCTCCAAGCTTCGCGTAGCGACATCGAAGTGATGAACGGTGGCGACGAAGCCGACCAGGCGGCCGATTTCCAGCAGAAGGCGGCGGCGCTTGCGATGCGCGAGTCGTCTTTGCGCCAGCTGCGCGAAATCGACTTCGCCCTCGAGCGCATTGAAAACAATGCTTACGGGGTTTGCGAAGAGACCGAAGAGCCGATCGAGGAGGAGCGCTTGCTTGCCCTTCCTTGGACCCGACTCTCCGTCGAAGGCGCCGAGATCCGCGATCGTCGTAAGTCGAAGTTCGCTTAGTCAGGCAGAAGTCTGATTTACGTTCGTCCGGCCATTCAGTGGGCGGAAGGGACTTTGCGTTTTTTGACTATGGGAGAATCGATGTAAATGGGCCCGCCGAAGGACGTTTTATGTCGTTTAGGATGAGAGCTCGTCTCTCGTTGTTAATTCTATCGTTAGGCGTAAGTTCTTTTGCGTACGCCACAAATCCGAAATGCCTCGTCTTAATGAACGATCTGACGAGTGAAAGCGTCGCGGTCCACCAAAGTGAGGACGCGGGCGCGTATTATTGCGAGCATGCGTTCTGCATCAACGTCCAATCCGCGCATTATAGTCCTCGAATGGGTGTGGACGCCAGTGGTGAGAAGTTGGTTGGATTCCTCCATGTCGCTCCGGACGTGCATCTCTTCGGAAATACGACCTATTCCCAGGCGAAAAGGCACCAAAAAACTAGAGTGATTATGGCCGCTGCTTTAAAAGGGTACTTCTCGGCGCTTTTAGAGAATCAACCCGGCAGCGAAGAATACAGAATTCTTTTAACGGGTTACGAAAAATTCGAAACCATTGTAAATAATCCGACGCAAGACTTTATCAGCAATCAGGAAAATATCGACGCGGCGATGGAAATTGCCTTTGGTTCGAAACATCAGCGAATCTCGGTGGCGGATCAAAGGACGCAATACGTGATTATGGTGGATGGCGAGTATAAAGTCCTGACGATCGGCACCCGCTCCCTCTCCGTCGATGATCGAGCTCTAAATACGACCTTACCCGACGCCATTCGGTCGTTTAATCCAAACGCAGTTATTTCAATGGGCGTTGGGCACAGCTATACCGTGGAGGTGCGTGCTACCGACGCGGGGTTAACGGTAAGAAAAGACGGAGTCGTCCACGACGAGAGAAGTCCTCAAACCATCGAGCAGAGGAACTACTCTTTGTGGAACGCAATTCAGCGTGGGTCGACTCCTTTAGCTGGCGAACGGTGACTAAAGGGCGCCGAACCTGATCCCTCCGGAGTTTCGTGCCCGGAACTTCGCGCCCACGTGAAGAAAGGCGACATTCTGGAAAACCACCCACTCCCAAGTCGGAATCCCAGAAATCCCCGCAAGCCTCTAACTCCCCAGCGGTGAGCGCACCCGTACTGATGAAAGGGTTAGTTCTGGACGATAGATCGAACCCTGCGAACCCATTCGTCCTGAATTCAGAAATGGGTAATGCGAGCGCCGCGCAGCCGGAGGCGAAACGCGCGCCGGCCATGGATGGCCGATCGAGCCGTTACCCATTTCTGAATTCAGGACGAATGGGCCCGGACGGCACTGCTTAATGGTGCGGACTAGCTCCCGGCAACACCGACTTAACTTCCGCCATAGCGATCGTCGGCAAGAACCGAACGAACAGCAAAAACAGCGAGAAGAACACGCCGAACGATCCGAACGTCCAACCCCAGTCGTACCAGGTCGGGAAGTACATCGCCCAAGACGACGGTAGGAAATCACGATGGAGCGAAGTCACGACGATCACGTAACGCTCAAACCACATCCCGATATTCACGTAAAGCGACACGGCGAACATGATCGCGATGTTCCGACGCGCTTTGCGCCACCAGAAAATCTGCGGAACGATCACATTACAGCAGGTCATCGTCCAATACGCCCACCAGTAAGGACCGAAGGCGCGGTTCAAGAAGACGTACTTCTCAAACGGAGAGCCCGAGTACCAGGCGATGAAAAACTCCATCGCGTACGCGTAGCCAACGATCATCCCCGTCGCCATGATCACCTTGTTCATCTTTTCGAGATGGTCCATGGTGATGTAGTTTTTCAGATTGAACATTTCCCGCATGATCACGAGAAGCGTCACCACCATCGCGAAGCCCGAGAAAACGGCGCCGGCGACGAAGTAAGGAGGGAAAATCGTCGTGTGCCAGCCGGGAACTTGGCCGACGGCGAAGTCGAACGAAACGATCGTGTGCACCGAAAGCACCAGTGGCGTCGAAAGACCGGCCAAGATCATGTAGGCCATCTCGTAATGGTTCCAGTTCTTGTTCGATCCGCGCCATCCCATCGAGAGGAAGGTGTAGACGAATTTTCGGATCTTGTTCTTCGCGCGATCCCGTACGGTCGCGAGGTCAGGAATCAGCCCGACGTACCAGAACACGGCCGAAATCGTAAAATAGGTCGAAACGGCGAAAACGTCCCAAAGAAGCGGCGAGCGAAAGTTCACCCAAAGTTCGCGTTGGTTCGGATAGGGAAGTAGCCAAAAAGCCGCATACCAAGGACGGCCCGTGTGTAGGAGGGGGAAGGTGAGCGCGGTGATCACCGCGAAGATCGTCATCGCTTCGGCGGAGCGGTTAATGGCCGTCCGCCACTTTTGGCGGAAGAGGAAAAGAATGGCGGAGATCAGGGTTCCGGCGTGACCAATACCCACCCAGAACACGAAGTTCGTGATGTCCGTACCCCAGCCGGAAGGCTGGTTGAGTCCGAGGACGCCCTGGCCGTAATAAACAAAGTTCCCGACCGACCAAAGCCAGACGGTCAAAGCGAAGAGGGACGCTCCGAAACAAATCCACCATTTTTTCGTGGGGAAGTTTTCCAGCGGGCGGGAAACATCGTCGTTGATGTCCGCCATGGTCTTTCCGCCGGTGACTAAAACAGCTTCGCTCAAACCTTCACTCGTTGCCGTGCCTGCAGTACCAGTCGCCATGCGCTTGCGATCCTTCAGAAATTTGATTGTGGATAGGGCGAGCTTAATGGAGAAATGGATAGGTGCCTAGTGAAAATCTCTCACAAAAAAGTCAGGTAAAGGCATGCAAGCACACGATAAAACTCGGAAAGATTGGGTATGACGACTCGCGCCGCATCTAACACGTCCTCTTTGGCTTGGGTGATCGGTCTTCCGCTTGCCGTGATCCTTCTTTTCGCTCTGAACTTATTCGTTTTCGAACCTTTGCTCAGCCGGATTGCAAACAGCGCTGTCGCCCAGATCCTGTACATTGTGATCCGTATCGTGGGTTTGATCGGGCTAGCCTTCGGACTTGTAAAGTTCGGCCACCGCAACCGGTTTCAAACCGTAACTACGACATTACTTGTCGGGTTTATCGATCAGGTCTTTTTGAAAGGAATCTGGATCAAGCGCGATATCTTGGCCAACCCCGAAGCGTGGAAAGGGTTTGAGCCAACGAACGCGGCGGTTTTCGTGAATATGGCCACCGGCTACCTTTTCTTTATCCCAATCGTCTTGATTCTCTCGTTCGTGGGAATGGAGTCGACCCGCTTTCGCCGCGACTGGTCGTTGAAGTCTTAGGCTTTTATAGCTTTTGAAATGGCCGGTCTGCGTG
>CAZAKW010000016.1:0-18232 GCA_964485835.1 uncultured Bacteriovoracaceae bacterium | reverse complement strand
GCATCGCCCCGGAGCGGCAGGCCCGTGCTTGAGCTTGCCTTCGGTGATTAAATCGATTGCGCAGAAATCTTCGAGAATCGTGATTCGGGGATTCGCCGCCGCTTTCGCAAGCAGAGCCTTTTCAATCGCCCAGCCCGTAAGATCCGCCGCGTGCAGGATGCGTCGCTGGCCGTGGCCGCCTTCGCGGTGCAGGTCGAACGGTCGGTCCGCATCGACCGCGAGTTCCGCGGCTTGGACCTTGGTAAACTCGACGCCGAGCTCGATTAACTCACGCACCCGCTCGGGCCCTTCGCGAACGCAGAGATCCACGATATCTTCGCGACACAGCTCCGCCCCCGCCGCGAGGGTGTCTTTCACGTGCTCTTCGAAGCTATCGTCCTTGGACCAGACGGTCGCGATCCCGCCCTGGGCCCACCTTGTCGATCCTTCGGCCGCGTCCGCCTTGGCAATCACGGTAACCCGCGCCGTGCCGACCGATCCGTCCGGCCGGTGGCCCGCGAATTTCAGCGCCGCGGAAAGTCCGGCGATACCGGTTCCAAGAATCAAAACATGGGGGATGCGCGGCGTATGGCCAGGTGCGGTCACGATCCAGGGGGTATATCCCTGGGCGCGCCCCTCGACAAGACCTCGCTCTGGGGTCGATAAAAAGGGCGGCTTCAGCTAGGGTTTTCCTATGCGCTTCACCCCTTTGGCCGAGTCCCATTTGGAAATGATTCTGACGTGGCTTGCGAAACCCCACGTGAAGACGTTTTGGACGGAGGCGGAAGATCCGCACGCGGTCCGCGAAAAATACCGCGGAAAACGTGCGAAAAATATCTTTGGGTTTATGGTCGAGCACGACGGAAAACGTGTCGGCTATATCCAGCACTACGAGGCATGGAACGTCGGGCCGGGATGGTGGCCGGACGCCGCTCCCGGCGTTTACGGCTTAGACGTAATGGTGGGTGATGCGGACGCGATCGGTAAGGGGCTTGGCACTCGGATCGTTTCCGAGTTTATTGAAACGATCGTTCGGCCTGGGCGCGAAGTGACGGAAGTGATCGCCGACCCGGATGCCGCGAATCTCGGCGCGATTCGAATGTTTGAAAAGTGCGGATTTAAGTCCCAGGGCATGGTCCCGACGCCTTATGGAGATTCGCTACTTTTAACCCGGACGTTTGTCCCCGAGGTGGATGCGTGATCGATCCCGATGCGAAAAAGAAAAACTGGGCGAAGCTTTTCGAAGGAAAAGACGAACCGTCGGAATCAGGCGAAGCCGGGGAGTTCGACGACGATTCGACGAAATTTTCGAACGCGCCCTTAACCGCGCGTTTCGAACGAGCGCGTGCCCAGGTCTCGATCTCTGCGATCCATAAGAATTACAACGCGATTCGCGACCTTTCGGGCGATCAAGGGATACTGCCGATGATCAAGGCGGACGCTTATGGTCACGGCGCGGTCAAGGTCGCGCGGGCGCTTGCCACGGCACCGGGTCTCTACGGATTCGGCGTCGCCACGCTCGAAGAAGGCCGTGAGGTCCGCGAGGGACTAGGCGCGAAGGCTCGGAACACGCGGATCATGGCGCTCTCGGGTGCGACCCATTGGTCGGACGAGAAGGGCCAATACTGCGAACGTTTCGGGATCACGCCGACGATTACCTCCGACGAAGACTGGCGCAAGTTCTTGAAAGCGAAATGGCCCGAGCGCCTCAAGTACCATTTAAAATTCAACACGGGCATGAACCGACTCGGCATCGTACCGAGCCTAGTTCCCCAGATTCTTTCCCAGTTAAAAGATAAACCGGGCGAGTGGCGGCCCGAGGGGGTCGCAACCCATATGGCAGTCGCCGAAGATCCCTCGCATCCGTTAACGATCAAGCAACTCGACGTGTTCCGCGGAATTACGAAGGCCGTAAAGTCGACCTGGACGGATACGCTTTTCCATTTAGCCAATAGCGCGTCGATTTGGAATGCCGGACGATTCGGGCTTGAAGGGTGGACGGATTTCGTTCGCCCCGGAATTTCGCTTTACGGCGTGCCCCCATGGGCGGGAGCGCCGGTTCGCGGACTTGAAGCGGGGATGGAGCTTTCTTACCGGGTGATCGCAAGACGTCAGCTGAAGGCGGGCGAGAGTATCGGTTACGGCGCGCGCTACCGCATAAAAGGCGGCGACGGTCCGGTCGAAGTCGCGATTCTTGGGACCGGGTATGCCGACGGGCTCTTGAGGGCGAATTCCGAAGGGGGCGCGGTCCTTCTCGGGGGAAAGATCCGCAAGGTGCTTGGTACGATCAGTATGGATCTGAGCGCTGTAGAGTGCGACGCGTCAACCCAGGTCGGAGATTGGGCCCAGTTTTTAGGCCATGGGTTAGACCCGTGGACGCAGGCGTCCGCCGCTGGCACAATTCCTTATGAGCTCCTGACTTCGATTTCGCGTCGGGTAAAAAGGACAACCTAATGGCCGAGACCCCCGTCACTACGAATTTGAACGAACTACAGAGCGGAGCGCCGAGGGCGAACGTCCGGCTTGAAAACGTTTTCAAATCTTTTCGCGACGGACGCGACCAGATTTTAAAGGGCGTCTCGATCGATTTCCCGGCGGGCCAACTTACGTACATCCTCGGCAGCTCGGGCGCCGGTAAATCGGTTACCCTCAAACATATCCTCGGACTTCTCAAGCCCGACTCCGGCGTCGTCGAAGTCGCGGGCAAAGACATGGCGAAGATCAAGGGCAAGGAACTCAAGGAGCATCGCAAGCTCTTTGGGATGCTCTTCCAAAACTCCGCGCTTTTCGACGATATGAGTGTGTTTGAGAACGTCGCGTTTCCGCTTCGTGAACACACGAAGATGGACGAAAAGGAAATTTCCGAGCGCGTGACCCGCGCGCTCGACATGCTCGGGATGAATCGGGCTTCGCACGATAAACTTCCGAACGAAATCTCCGGCGGGATGAAAAAACGGGTGGCGCTTGCGCGCGCGATTATCCGCGAACCCTCGATCCTGCTTTACGACGAGCCGACGACGGGGCTTGATCCGGTGACTCGTACGACGGTGGACGATTTGATCGAGACGTTGAAACGCGAACTGCATTTAACGTCGATCGTGATTTCGCATGATATCCCTTCCGCGCTTTTGCTCGCCGACCAAATCGCCTTTCTCCATCAAGGCGAGATCGTTTTCTGGGGAAAACCTGCGGAATTTCGCGTGGCCACCCATCCCGCGATCCGCGGATTTCTCGATGCCGAACACCGGACGGTGAAGGCGCTCACCCAAGGAGCGTCTTAAGGCGATGACGTTTCTGATTCGGACGAAAGAAAACCGAATTTTCGGCCCCTTCCCGAAGGAGGAAGTCGTCGCGCGCATCGAACGCGGCGAACTTCGAGAACTCGACGAAGTCTGCCCGGCGAACGGATATTGGATCTATCTGCACGAGCGCGGTGAATCGATGGAGATGTTGGGCATCGAGCTTGCCCACACGATTGAATCGGGCGGCGAAGAGATTACGGAAACAGAGACCGAGACGGCCACCGCTACCGTGACTTCGAATGGTTCGGCGCCGGTCCCCGTCGTAGCGTCAGCGGCTACGCATCCCGCCGGGCCCGCAACCCCCGATCGTACCGAACTCGGCCGCCCAGAAACCGTGGGAACCCTTCGCTTCGTGCTTTGGGGGTTCCTCCTTTTGATCGTGTTTATCCTTTACCGGGTTTTCCAGCTCGCCCAGGACCCGTAGACGAAAACGTGCGCTTAGGCTCGATGAGAAACAGATCGGTGAGCACCGTCTTGCCGGTGCCGCCGACCGCTTGATTGAGCTTCTCTAGGATCTGGCGTTTGCGGTGATGGAGCTCGGTTCGCCAGACGGAGTGGTCGACCTCGACCCAAAGGACGCCCGCATCGACTTTTAAGGCGCGGGCATGCATGGCGATCTGGGGGCCCACCGTCTTTCCCCACGCCTCGACGGCGATCGCCTCTTCGAGGCGAGTTTTTAACGCTGGGTTGCGGGCCTGGATCTTGGCCAGGATGTCCTTGATGGAGTCGAATCCCATAGGGTAGACCGAGGAGTACATGAACCGCCGCTCGCTTTCGATTCGCACAGCGTTATTCGTTCTCGGCTTCGCGCACCTCACCTGGGGCGCAGTCGGCTGCGGCTACACCCTTCAAAACTCCCGTTCGAACAGTCTTCGGGAAGAGGGGATTGAAAAAATTTACATCGCCCCGGTGAAGAACCTGACGTTCAAGCCCGGGCTTGAAAACGTCTTTTACAACGAACTCGTCCAGATCCTTCGCGCTGGCCGCCGGGTGAAAATCGTCGAGCGTCCGGAAAATTCCGACGCGATCCTCCAGGCGCAGGTCGTCCAAGCCGTCTACGTTCCCACGGCTTCGACCTCCGCGGATTCGATCTTTCCGGTCGGCGTGCCCGCGATCCTGATCCCGGTAGCGACCGAATACCAGGCTGACGTGACGAGCTCTTTTCTATTGAGCCGCCAGAAAGCCGGAATGCCTACGACCGCCGTTTGGGAATCCGGTTTCACGCGTTCGCGCCGTTTCGCCGCCAACAACCAAAAGATCGAGTACGGCTCGACGTCCGGATTGATTAACGAATCCGAGTTCGAACGCACGATTCGCGAGATTGCGCATGGGATGATGATGGACGTGCACGAAGCGATGCTCGCGCGGTTTTAAAGGGACGAAGACGATGCCAAAACTCGAGCCCAAACAGATCCAAAAAGAAATCGAATCCGGAAAGTTTCGCCCGGTCTATTGGCTTTACGGCGCGGAGGCGATGAAATCGCGCGAAGTCTTAAAACGAATTCGCTCCGGCGTCCTGGGCGGCGAGACGGCGGCAAGCTCAATGGCCGCTTTCAACGAATCTGTGCTGGACGGCCAGGAATGCGACGTCGGCGAAATTTTAGATGCGGCCGGATCGCTGGCGCTCGGGGGCGGGGGAAAATTCGTGCTCGTCAAGCAGGCCCACGCTTTAAATCAGCCCGATTCGCTGCTTTCCCTTTGCACTTCCGAATTCGTGAATCCGGCGGAAGGCGCGGCCGTCGTGGTTTTTCTTTCGAAAGATCTCGATCAGCGGAAAAAGTTTTCGAAGGGGCTGGTTGAAAAAGCCGCCTGCGTTCCCTGCGAAGAAATTCTCGAAGACGACCGCGAAGCGTGGACGCAGTATTTGGCGAAACGAAAAGGGATCGCGCTGACCGAGACGGAAGTCGCGCTTTTGCGCGCGATGGATCCTTGGTCGCTGGACGGCGTCGATCGGGAGCTTGAGAAGATGGAGTCGGCGCCTTCGGCTGCGGACCGCGAGGGCGTCCTGCTCGGCGGAGTGGGGGCAGAGGGACGAGGCGCTTCGGAGAGCTTCGTCGAAGCGTTTCTTACGAGGGACTTGAGTCGCGCTCTTCCGGAAGTACGCCATTTCGCCGATTCTCCAGAGTCCGCGTTGCCGCTGCTTGGACTTTTAGGCTGGAATACGAAGATGCTCGTTGGGATTCTACGCGACCGCGAGGTCGGTACGCGGGAAACGAAAGTGGGTTCGTTTCTTCAAGACCGCTTCTCGCGGTATACGCGGGCGTGGACGTTAGCCGACGCGATTTCTCTACAGTCGGCGCTTGCGCGTCTTGATTTTTCGACCAAACAGACGCCTCGCGATCCGCTTGGGAATTGGACCGAGCTGGTCATGCGTTTCTGTCGCTAGGCGGATGCAAACTCTTCATCGGCTTGCTTTGCGTCATATCGTGTATAAGTGGTGAGTTTTTACTAAATGACGCATAGAGATAAAACCTCTCTCCCGTGTGGATTAGTTTTCTTCTCGTTTTAAATCGCTACAGTATTTAACCATAAGTAATTACTGGTTTTTTATAATTAAATGCGAGAAATCCGCATTATTTTGCAAGTTATTAAAATCACAGCGATTTAGTAAATTCATGCACTGCGTCAATTTTAGCCTTCCTCTTTCGTTTTAGAGGGAGTAAAAGGGGCGACGTAATGCATCAAAGCCTCACGGCTGGGGAGAACCGCTTATGTGGACTCACAAAAATTTACTCTTATTGACCGTCGCATCGACGCTTTTCGGATGCACTAAAACGGTCCCAAGTCAGTTCAAGCTCGAGGCTGCCAACGACAGCGTCGCGGCCGGGTTTGAAGTGGTCGACGAGAGCGTCGACGTTGCCGGAGCCCCTGTAGACATTCTTTGGGTCGTCGACAATTCCGCTTCCATGGAGCCCTCCCAGAAAAAGCTCCGCGCCGGCCTTTCGACTTTCGCGACAAAGTTCCTTCGGAAAGGGACCGATATCCAGCTCGGCGTGATTACGACGGACGCATTCGTCGCCCATCCCGACTGGCAGAAGTACTTAAACACTCCCATTCCTTCTAAGAACAAGACCCCCATTCAAATTAGAAAAGAACAGGCCCAGGGGCAGCCCGTCTTCGGTCCTCAGTACGCGACTTTGAATTCGTCGGGAATTCTACGGACGAAGAATACTTCGACCCGCACCTTGATCGATCGTTTTCAAAAGAAGGTATCGGTCGGTATTCGAGGTATTTACGAAGAGCGCGGCTTTGGTTCTGTTTCTCAGTTCCTGGCCGACAACGAAAAAGCCGATTCGAAATACCCCCTTTTCCGTCCGGGTTCCCAGCGGATCATCGTCTTCCTCTCGGATGAAAACGATCAGACGGTCGATTCGAACGGACCGGAACCACGAAAACTTCTTTATAGTGGATCGTATAATTGGGATCCCGCAGTAGCCGAAACGATTCTACCTCCGCACTTCACCACCAAATGCCAACCTTCGGTGGTCGAAGGAATGCAATTAGCTCCTATGAGCGTGTGCCTGGCTCCGTCGGTACAGCTTCGGTCCCCGGAAACGTTCAAAGGCGAGCTAGACGCCTTCTTTCGCCAGCTCGATGGTTCAGGCCCCACGGGTAATCCAAACTATATCGTCTCCGTTATCACGGCGATGAAGTATTCCACCGTGATGGCTCTTCGGAAGGTGAGCGAGGACGACGCAAAGAAGAAGGGCGGAATCCCGGATATCACCCATGAAGCCGGCGATCGATACGTTCACTTAGCGAATATCGTGAATATCCCCCAGCTAGGCGGCGCAAACGCAGAAAAACTTAAACTGGACATCGGCGCGGACGACTACACGCCGGTACTCGAGCAGATCGGTCTTGAGATCGTAAATCGCTCGGTTGTGAAGGAATTCCGTCCGACCACAAAATTCGTGCTCAAGCGACTGCCGGTCGAGGGCGAGCGTTTCGAAGTCGTGATCGTAAACGCCGCAGGGTCGCGGGTGCTTGACCCCTCCCAGTACTCTCTGGCGGGGAATGAAGTCACGATCACCGATGAAAAGATCATCAAAACCCTGCGCGCAGGCGATCAAGTCCAGATTCGTTACCAGCCGGCTTCAGTTCAACCGGCCAAGAAGAAAAGCGCACTGCTTTCTAACTGATTTCGACCTGAACTGAAGAGTTGTTCCACGTTTCAAAAATTTAGGGGTGAGAGCCCCTAATCCACAAGGAGATAGTAAAATGAGTTTCTTTGATTTCATGAAAAATAATTTCGGCCACGTTCTTCCAATTCTTATCGCCGGCGCCGTCGCCATCGCGATCGCCGTCGAGCGGATCGTCGCCCTCTTTAAGATCTACCCGATCCACAACATGGACGCTTTTTTCGCCCGCATCTCGGACCTCGTGATGCAGGACAAGATCTCGGAAGCCGTTTCGGTTTGCGACCAGCTTTCCGGCAAGCCTTCCGCGCAAGTCGTAAAACTCGCTCTTCTCCGCGCCCACCAACCGGAAGAGTTGATCGAGAACGGTCTTGGGATCTCGGTGAACAAAGCCGCCCAGTCGATCCAAAAGCGCACCCAGTTCCTGGCAACGATCGCCAACGTAGCGACTCTCTTGGGTCTTTTGGGGACGATCGCCGGTCTGATCGCTTCCTTCGAAGCCGTGGGTAACGCGGACGCGACGGAGAAATCGGCCCTCTTGGCCATGGGTATTTCGACCGCGATGAACGCGACCATGCTCGGTCTTGGCGTCGCGATCCCTTGCATGGTGCTTTTCTCCTTCTTGATGAACCGGACGAACCGGTTGATCGCGGAAGTGGATCAAGCCGCGATGCAAGCCATGGATATCTTGAAACAGAAATTCTACTCGGCCCAAGAGACGACGCTTAAAGTCGCTTCTTCCCGGAAATAAGGAATTTTATGAAAAAGGGTTTCATCAAACATAGCGAGTTAGAGCAGGATTTCGAGCTCAACATCGCTTCGATCATCGACTGTTTCGTCGTCTTGATCGCGTTCGTCCTCGTCTCGACCTCGTTCTTCTCGATCGGGATCATCGACGCGGAGATCGCGGCCTCGGCCGAAGAAGTCGCTTCCGCCGAACACGAGTCGGTGGTGATCGAATTGAAAGCCGACCATTCGATGGTCGTGCGGTCTTCGAATTCGGGGACGGGATCCGTACGGATCGCCGCCCTGGGCAAGAAGGCTTGGGATTTAGAGAAACTCGCGGTGGCGCTCGAATCGATGAAAGAGCGCCTTCCGGATCTTCGCTCGGCTACGGTCGTGGCGGATAACTCGGTCGCTTATCGCGACGTGATGGCGTCGATGGACGCCGCGCGCGGCAAGCTCCCGAACGTGAATCTAGGAGGCTTTTAGCCATGTCCTACTCCAAAGGCCTGAAAAAATCGTTCATGTCTTCGAAGACGAAGAACGAACAGATGGAACTCCAAATCACTTCGATGGCCGATATTTTCGTGATCATCCTCGTGTTCTTATTGAAGTCCTATTCGGTTGAAGGTCTTCCTTACGAACCCTCGATTCCGTCGAATCCTCCGATCGCTAAAGGGCGCGTCGAAAAAACGGACGCTCTGAAAGTGGAAGTCTCCAAAGACGCGGTGAACTTCGGTGGAAAGAGCGTCGCCTCGATCGCGGGCTACCGCTTCGAGAAAAAGGATATCGACTCGGAAGGCGCGTTCTCCAAGCTCCGTAGCGCTCTAGCGAAAGGTTTTCCGGAAGCCATCGTCGGATCCAAAGGAGCCCAGCTGATGATCGTGGTGGACGAGATGGCTCCGTACGAGACGGTGAAAACCGTGCTCGCGACGGCGGCCGCCGAAGGCTACCAAGACATCAAATTGGCGGTGTCCCATGCGCAGTAATTTTGGTCTCACCACGTTAGCTACGGTTGTTTTCTCGCTGACCTGCTCGTCCGCTTTCGCGGGCCAGGCCCAGAACGAAGAAGCGCGCGACCGCGTGGTCGACCAAGCCGCCGTCGACATGCAGTCGGATGCGGACCGCGATCTTTCCCTCTTGGTCACTCGTTACCGCGGCACTGCCAAAGAGGCGGAGATGCTGCTCCGTCTTTCGGAGCTCCGGATGGAGATCGCCGACGGACTTTTCCGCGTGGCCTACGGCCCAAGCGAAGGCGGCCTGAAAAAGTCCCATCAAGCGAAACTTGCCTCCGCCTTAGCCCCGCTTTCCCGCATCATTTCCAAATATCCAAAGTCCGCAGGCTACCCGCGGGCGCTCTTTTTGCGCGGGAAAGCGCAAAAAGAACTGGGTGAACTTGCTCCGGCAGCGAAGGATTTCGAAAAATTCCTCGCTCGTTTCTCTTCCCGTCCCGAGGCGGGTATGGCGATGATTGCCGTCGCGGACATTTCGATCGAGAAGAAAAACTTCAAGCGCGCGGTTTCCGTGCTTGCTCCGATGACTAAGAAAACGACCCATGCTCTTTACCCGCACGCGCTCGCCAAGCGCGCCTGGGCATTTCACGTCGATGAGCGAGCCATGCCCGCGACGAAAACTTTAAAAGTCCTCGCAACACATCTTTCCTCCAAGCAAGCCGCCGGGACGCTTTCCGCGGGCGACCAAGGTCTGCGCGAGGCCGTTCTCAGCGACGTGCCCGCGATCGGGTACTCGGCTTATCGAACCACGAAGGGCCGCTTCTCTCTCTTTGACGTCAATGCCTTGTTGCGGATGTTCGACACCGGCGAAGGCTATCGTCGGATGGCGGTGAATATGGCTGATCGTCTTCGGGCGGCTGACCGCGATACGGACCTGCGGATTTGGAAAGGGATCGTCCTTAAGAGCGAACCCGCCAGCAAAGAGAATCTGCCGATGCTTCTTACGATTCTCGAGTACGATCTCGGGCGCGAGGCTTATGGTGAAGTCGTGAAGACCGCCGTTGACGTCTCCAAGATCGTCGGTCAGGCGATGGAAGCGGAAGAAGCTGAGCCGGCGCGGAAAATGGTCGTGAAAACGGCCGATATCCTTACCAAGCGGATCACCGATTATCGTTCGAGCCCCAAAGCCAACCAGGCGGAACAGTATTTGACGACGCTTCTTCCGGCATTCGACCGGATGACGGCTAAGAACGATCCGCGGCGCGCGGCGCTGCGATGGAATCTGGCGGAAACTTACTTTTCTCTCGAACGCTTCGAGCTCGCCGCACGCGCTTACCGCGCGATCGTCGAGACGGGGAATTCGCCACTGGTAAAAGACGCCGCCCTTAAGGCGATTTCCAGTCGGTACGAAGGATTCCGCACCTCGAAGGTGATGCCGGAAGCACTCGTCGCGCAAGCGAAAGTGGTCGCGACGACCAAGGTCTCGGCCAAACAGCTCGCGGAGCTTCGCGAATGGATGATTTGGATTGATCGCTACGAGCGGGAATACAAAGTCTCGCTCGACCAATTCCAGTTCGAAGCCGCTCGGGCCCTTTACGCCGCTCGACATCAAGACGAGGCGATGGGCCGGCTTAAGAATCTAGCGAAACGCGATCCGTCTTCGAAAGTCGCGGTAGCGTCTGCGGCTCTGGTTGTCGATACTTGGCTTGCGCGTCATCGATACGACCAAGTCGAAGCAAATGCTCGCGACTTTGCCGAGATGAAAAAATGGGCACAAGGCGATTTCGCTTCGAAAATGATGGTCCAGGCCGCCGCCGCGAAGTTTAAACGCGCGGAGCTTGCTTACGCGGCGAAGAAATACGTCGAGGCGGGCAAACAAGCGTCCGAATTCCGCAAGACTTACGGAAAAAGCAATTTGGCTTTAGATGCGACCGGCATTCTCTGTAACTCGGCGATGGCCCGCGGTGAACGAGGCGATGCCGCTGCTTGCTTCTTGGAACTTGCGGAAGACTTCCCGAAGACGGAAGCCGCTCGGCAAGCGCTTAGGAGTGCGGCCCGGATCGAAGACGAGCGTCTCCGGTTCAAGCCCGCGATGGCGAACTATTCGAAGTATCTGAATACGTCCGGCTCTAAAGTTTCGGCGAAGGAATCGCTAGCGATTCGTCGCCGCCTTCTCCAACTCGCGCGGGCGACCGGCGAAACCGACGTGATGCTTGAGCTTGCGAATTCCAAACAGGTTTGCCGCCCTAAACTTGAAGGCGAGTGCGATATGAACGTGGCGCTCGCCGCGCTCGTCGCGTCGGAGAATAGTCCTAGCCGGAAGACTCTCGATGCGGCGTATTCAAATATGAAACGGGCGCGCCCGGCCCTTCGTTCGATCTGGGCGATGGTCGTCGCGGGTAATGCCGGATCCTACGACGCGGGACGGGTGAACGATGCCCTCCGTATCGTGGCGAAGAACTGGAGTTCGACGGAACCGTCGGCACGGTACCACTTGATTGCGCGGGCGACGAAGAGCCTGTCCTCGATCCTCGAGCGCGATCGGTTAGCGCTCAAGAAACAAGGCTTGCAAGTGAGCGAGGCATCGATCGCCGGACGGATGAAGGGGCTTGGTAATTTGGAAGCCCGCGCGAAGCTCCTCGGAGCGGTGCCGGTCAACTCGGTTCAGGCTTCGGCCGCGATGTCGGTGTATACCGGTTATAACGACCTGATTGCCGATTTCAGGGATCTGCCGACTGAAAAAGAAGCGACCGCCGCCCAGAAAGCCGAACATAACCGGCTGATCGCGGGCTTGGTGAATCCTCTTGTCTTTAAGGCTCGCAAAATTCGCGACGCAGGTGTTGCACTTGCGCGTAAGGACGAACGCGGATTGCAGCCGAAGAACTGCGCCGCTTTGTTTAGGCCGGCGGTTCTGGCGACGAACGCCAACAAGGCTTCCGTCGTGCGCCTAGCCTCCGAATGGCGGGACGCGATCAACGACGAGAACTGGGCGCGAGTCGCGTTTTTCTCCGAAGAAGCCGTCGAGATGGAGGGCGTCTCCGGAGCATGGTCGAAAGCGGCACGGGCCGCTTCGCTTTCCAATGCGGGCGCGGCGGCGGAAGCCGGCGTCGTGCTCTCGGACGCCTGTAGAGAATCTTCGGCAACTCGCGGTCTACGCGATGCTTGCCGCAAAGCGAAGGGACGGGGTTAAGCCATGAAAGCACTCGTTTGGATTTTGATGATCTCGGTTTCGGTAGGCGCCGGTGGATTTTCCACGGATGCCGCGGCGGCTAAGAAGACGTCTTCTAAGAAGTCGATCAAGAAGGCTCGGAAATCAAAGAGCTCGAAAGTGGGCGCCGCTCTGCGCCCCAAGAAGAACCACAACTTCGACGGGATGACCGTCGAGGGGATCGAAGGCGGACGCTACGATTCGTTCACCAACCTCTCTGAGGATGGGGATCGCGGCGGAAACCGGTTGTATGGATTGCCCGCGGACTTTTCGTACCGCGCGGCCGATGAAAAAGCGGAAATGAGGTATCGGCAATGAATTACTTAATTAAGATTGGTGCTGGAACGGCGGAATCTTCTCGAGTTTGGAATGCGAAAAAGCCTCTCGTCGTCGGACACCCGATGCGATGGATGATTAGCCAAGAAACCGGTGGTGTCCGAATCCAGAATTTGGATTCGAAAGCCAAGGGTCACTTCTTGAAGCAATCCGAGCTCGGTTCGGCTTCGAAAGTCGTACTTGTTCCTGCGGGCAAGGCGAAGGAAGGCGAATTCTCGGTTGAGCTTCGCGCGGTCGCCTCGGCGCCGGCGGCGTACGCGGCCGAAGGTACGGCCTCCGATAACGCCCTTCGCATCTTCCATTGCAAAGGTCCGTGGGCGATCGATGCGAGCGAACTCCAGGGGACCTACGTCGGTACCGGAACGATTCTTGGTAAAGTAAAAAAAGCGTTTAAACTGAAGGGCACGGACACGGGGTTTTTCACCGCAGGGGACTCGATCGAAATTCGAGTGTTGGTGGACGGACTCAAGCTCGACTCCGAGAATCTGGCGAAGGGCTCGACCCGTCTCGTCCAATTCTCGGAGGCCGAGGACCGCGTGCTCTCTTTCGGAGGCTCCGAGTGGCGCTTGAAGCGTTTCTCCAAGAGCCGGGATGCTCAACCGTTCATGGCCCCGATGGCTGCGGACGGCGAGGGGAACCTTTTTAATAAAACGCTTCGCGGCGCTTTGGTCGCGACCTTGCTCCTGGGATTGATTTCGTGGGTGATTCCACAGCCCGAAATCAAGAAAGAAGAAACGGTCCAGATTCTGTTGACGCCTAAGAAGAAAAAAGTCGTCAAGGGGATGATGACGGCGGCTCCGCAAGGGGACAAGACGGCTCGCGATTTCTCGATCGGAAAGACGGGCTCGGAGAAAAACGCCGGACGTAAAGGCTCCGTTAGCGCCGCCGACACGAAAAAAGCGACTTTGGCCGGGAAAGAGTCCAAGAAGATCGCTAAACGTTCCGCGAAAACGGCGACCCCTCGGGTCGCCAAGAAGTCGAATAAGAATCCGGCTCCGAAAAGGGCCTCGGTTGCGACGAAAGAAAAGTCCGCTCCGCGCGCCCCGATCAACGGCAAGCCTTCCAATCGGAAAGCGGTCGCGGCGGCTCGCCCCACGGCGGCCCCGAAATCAGCGCTCTTTAAAACGCTTTCGAGTTCTTCGCTCCGTCGAGCGGCCCAAGGCTTAGTTGCCGGCGGCGGTTCGATCGCAAGCGGCGGAAGCTCCGCAGAAAATGCCCGCGAAATGGGCGCGGCCGGAGGCACCGGTAGCGGCGCCTTGGGCGGTGCCGGCGGAGTTTCGACTCGTTCCGCTTCCGTCTCCGGATTTGGTGGCGGCCGGGGTAACGGCGATGGCGGTCCCGGCAGTGCCGGCGCCGGCTACGGCCGTGGTTCCCACGCGAAAGTCTCCGGCCAAGGTCGGTCGTTCGTATCGATGGATACGGGCGCATCCGAAGTGGACGAAGGTTTGACCCGGGATCAGATCGGTAAAGTGATCCACGCCCACCGCGACGAAATCCGTTATTGTCACGAGTCCGTGATGCTTCGGACTCCGGGGGTCGAAGGGAAGCTCAATGCGCGCTTCTCGATCGACGCTCGCGGCTCGGTTCGTACGGCCGGAGTCGGTTCGTCGACCGTCGGTGATCAACGTCTCCATAACTGTATCGTTTCTCGCCTCAAGGGCTGGAAATTTCCGAAGCCTAAGGGCGGAGTTACGGTCGCCGTAACGTATCCGTTCATGTTCAAGGCGCTTACGAGGTAATCATTATGAAGACTCTAAACCGCTTAACTCAGTCGAAGACAATGGCCTTGCTTGCCCTTCCCATGGTGGCGGTCTCCGTCGCCGAGGCGGCGCCGAAAAAGAAGTCGCCCGTCCCTCGGGACGTGCAGGTCGATAACGTCAAGGAAGCCTATTGGAACCGGACTTCGGAAGGCGATATCGAGGTTGTGCAGAATCGCCAGTTCTCGAAGAAGAACCGGCTTTCGCTTCAGGCCTTCGCGGGTACGATTGCGACCGATCCGTTTTTAAGCGTGAAATCGGTTGGCGGCGGGTTAAGTTACCATTTCTCCGAATCGTTTGGCATCACCGCGATTGGACGAAAGTATTTGGTTTCGGATTCTCGGGCGACCGAAGATCTTCGTACCGGGACTTCCGGAGGCGGCGGCATCGTCGTAAACGTAAACAAGCCCGACGTTTTTTACGGCGGTGAATTTGTATATACCCCGCTTTACGGAAAAATCAGCCTTTCGGGTTCCAGCATTGTCCACTACGACGCCCACCTGATCGCTGGTCTCGGAGTGACCGATACCGAGACGGGAAAACTTCTGACTCCGAACGTGGGCTTTGGGCCGCAGTTCTATTTAAGCAACTCGCTCGCTCTGCGACTTGATTATCGCATGTTCGTTTATAAAGAGACGATCATTGAACGGGTGCTGAATAATCCCGCGGTGAGATCCGCTGACCGTACGAATTACTCCCACGAAATAGCCGTAGGGCTTGAGGTGTTCTTATGATGATCGTGAATCTTTCGACAACGTCTCTGACTCCTTCGCGCCCACGCTCGAAAATCGTCTGGCCAGCGATTGCCGGTTTGGCTGCATTCACGGCGGCGTTCATGATGCCATCGGCAAGCGCCGGCACCCTCGAGTGCCCGGGGGTAAGCGATAAGGCAACGAAGGCGATGCTCGACGAGGACTATTTTAACTTGGCGTTCTTCTCGCTGGACCGCATCGTCCGCGGAAAGGCCGCTCCGGCGGAGCGCGCGGCGGCGATCGCCTGTATCGACCGCGTCCAGGAGAAAAGCGGGATCGTCGATCTTCCGAACTACGACGCTTCGTTGGCCGCGCTCGCGCCAAGGCACCGCGAGGCGATCGCACGATTTGCGTTCCGTTCGATACTTCAGCGTACCGCCACTACCTCCGCGAAGAAGCTGCATTCAGTTAATCGTAAAGCCCTCGCGGTCGTGAAGGGGACGAAGTACGATTCCGCGGCCCGCGGTTGGATTGCCGCGGTGTCGGGCTCGAGTTCGACGTCTGCTCGTAAAATTTTAGCCGATGCAAAAGAAAGCTTGAAAGGCGAAAGTGCTTCGATTCAAGCCTCGGTCGGGCTTGCGGCTGCACGGGCCGAATACGCCGCCGGGAACGATGCGGCCGCAATCGCGGAATACCAAAAACTCTTTAAGATCGGCGCGCCGATGCAGGACGCCTTGATTGAGAGTGCTTGGGCCCAATTGCGAACGAAAAACTACGCGAAAGCGATCGGCCTTTCCTACGAACTTACGACGGGAAAACTTTCTCAGTTCTTTGCTCCCGAAGCGTTGACGGTCCGTTCGATCGGATTCGTGGAGAATTGCCGGTACGCGGCGGCGCGTTCGGCGATGGAAATGTTTTCGGAAACGTACGTCGATCTGGCGAACTGGTTAAAGAAGAAGGCTCCGGCTTCGCTTTACGAAGTCGCCTTGGCTCGCGCTGAAGACGCGGTAGGCGAGGAAACCGTGCCGGCACTCGTTTGGTCGGTTTGGTCGAGTTCGGACCTATTCGTGGCCCTGCAGAAGGGGATCCAACAATCCTTCACCGAGGAACGCGAAGCCGCCGAATGGTTGGCGGATGGCGAAATCGAGGGCTCGGCCGCGACTTATGCGAAAAAGGATTTGGCCAAGCTTGCCAAGATACGCGCACGCGCCGCCGGACGGATCGAGAGCCACCTCTCGGACTTGAACGCCTCGATGGCGGCCCGGATTAAGCGGGAAGCGGAACGCATGCGTTTCGTTCGGGTGGAAGCGAATCAAGGCGCCGGCCGGGACTTGGTTTTCCGAAACGCGAATCCCGAAGTCGCGAAGCTTGAAAAGAAACTGATCAAGAAAGATCGAAAAGCCAAAAGCTACCGTGGCAAACTCGCCTGGGGCGACGCCCGCGAAGAAGATCCACGCGCCGAGCTTTGGATCGACGAGATCGGTAACTTCGAAGCGAAGTCGCTCGATAAGTGTAAGACGAAAACCGAGTACAAGAAAATGCAGGCGAGCCGGTAAGTCGTTTAGGGCTTAGGATCATTCGCAGGGATGGGCTTGAATAGAGTCGAGATGTCCTTACAGGTGCGGAGAGATCGTGAGCGGCGGGCGGGCTGAAGGCTTTACTATGAAATCCTTAAAAAATACCCTGTTTTTTCTAGGAGTCCTATCCACATATTGTTCTAACTCATTTGCTTTTCGAGTTGATTCATCAATCGTGAAGGTTTGGAACGAAAGCAACTCACAAAGTTTTGTGATTAATCACGTAGAAAAATGTCAGAAATATAAATCCACTTATTTTACGCCCGAAGCTCAGGACTTGAAAAAGCTCCAGCTACGAGTAATGAATTCAGAAGAGCTAAACCATTACGTCATGCCATTATTCAGTGATCAAACAATTTCGTTTAATTATTTAATAACTGGATGTGAAGCTCGCTCTCACTTAATGGCTTTAGAGCTTGATAAGAAAAACATATCCAATGCGAAGATATTTATTAGTGATGAAAATCTGAGGGTTCTAGATCGCAACACTGTCATTACGTGGGGCTATCACGTTGCTTCTTTGATTCTTATTGAGGAGGATAATGGCAAAAGCAGCCTTCGTGTGATTGATCCAGGCCTGGTCCCTGAGCCCGTTTCGATTGAGCAATGGTCTTGTAAGATGACCGGACATAGTGAGAGCCCATCCTTTGTGTTGAATCTTGGAAACAGATTTCACTATTGGGTCGGAGATCGAAATGATGAACTCAACGCCTATGATTCTCATAATATCAAAGAAGCGATGAGGGTGAATGAAGAGAATCTTCAAAAGAGCCCCTGATTCTCGTTGATAGTAGTGCGCAGGTGACTAAACAATAGGTGAGCACCTGGGGGTTACTTCGGAGGGCCCGCCAGATCGGGCGACCAGCTACGACGCGAGGAAGGGGGCGCAACGATAGCAACGGCGTGAGCATTTGTGGCTGGCGAGACTTTCACTTCGCCAAACACCCTCCGCGCTTCCCATTGATTGTGCGTGAAGCAAAGTAATCGAAGCCCGTTAGGGTCAATCGAACTTCCGCCAAGGGCAAACGGAACGATATGATCGCTTTGAGCCCGATGCGGGGAAAGACATTTCTTATCCGTGGTGGGCGAAACGAACTGGCACCGTCCTTGGTCTCGCTCCCAGACCAGGCGTTTTACTTTCACTGGGATATACCGGGATCCTGATTTTGGCGCCCGGGTCAAACCCGATGGCGAACCCGGTTTCTCGCGTGCATTTCTAAACGAGTTCGTACTTCCGGCGCCGGAAACTGGGAGGGTAGTTACGTTCTCCTGCTCTTTAGAAACCTGTTTTCTGACGCCACGTTTCTCCGGCGCCGAAAGTAATGTCTTCTTTGCCATAAAACGCACGAGTTCGACGAGCGTTGCTCCGACCGGTAACTCGTGCGCGAAGCGATCCCGCACGGCTTGGATCTGCTGCATGAGTGGATCGTCCGCCGTAAACGACAACTGCGTTTGAGTGGGGCTACGACTTGAACTTTTTCCCGATTCAAATACTCGGGGTTTTTCTCAGCCAGCAATTTCTCCGTCTCCCGCGTGGATTTTCCGCACGCGGCTTGAAAAAGCGCC
>CAZAKW010000015.1:1522-18521 GCA_964485835.1 uncultured Bacteriovoracaceae bacterium | reverse complement strand
GCCGCTACTTGCTTCCTGCCCGAAAAAAAGGCCCCCTACTGCCACCGCAATCAAAATCAAAGGAGCGGCCGCGAAAATAGTATAGTAGGCGAGCGCAGCGCTAAACGTGAACGCCATATCGTCCACCCATCCGTTGAAAGCGTCTTTGAGATTCGCGAGCACGTGCTTGAGCCGGGTATTTACGCTGAGCTTGGGTTCTGACGGGTAGGCGGAGTCCATGCGATAATCGTTGCAATCCCTAAACCGGTACTAAAATGCCCCGAAGCGATCTTCAGCATCGTTTAAAACGCCGAAGAAAGTTCAAGCGTTTCTTCCCGACCGGGTCCCACCGAAAGCAGAATCACCGGAACTCCGGTAAACGATTCAATTTTCCGAATGTACTGCTGGAGCGCCACCGGAAGGTCGTCGAATGCGCGCACCTTTTTCGCATCGTAATCGGGCCAGCAGGGGTGGCTTTCGTACTGGGGCTCGATGGCCAAAAGGTCTTCGGCCCGCGATGGCAGATCGTTCAAGACCTTCCCGTCAAGGTGGTAGGCGGTACAAAGTCTAAGGTTTTCCAAGCCGTTCAGAACGTCCGCTTTCATCAACGCCAAGCCCGTAAGTCCGTTGACCTCGACCGCGTATTTGAGCGCGACTAAATCCAACCAGCCGATCCGGCGTTTACGTCCCGTCGTCGCTCCGAATTCTTTTCCGACTTCACGGATTTTTTCCGCGAGATCCGGCTCTGTTTCTTCGATCTCCGTCGGAAACGGTCCCGATCCGACTCGCGTAAGGTAGGCTTTCATGATGCCGATCACGGAATCGATCGCGCCTTCACCGACCCCAGAACCGGTGAGGGCGCCACCCGCGATCGTGTTGGAAGAAGTGACGAAAGGATAGGTGCCGTGGTCGATGTCGAGTAGCGTCCCTTGGGCACCTTCAAAAAGGATGGGCCGTTTCTGCGCAAGCGCCGTCATCAAAATCGATTTGACGTCCGCCACGTAAGGGCGAAGTTTTTCGCCAAGCTCGAGGCAAGCTTCGTAAGTCGCGTCGACGGACACGGGCTCGGCCCCGTAGAGGCCGGCCAGGAGCACGTTCTTTTCTTCGATGGCCGAAGCGAGTTTCGCCCGCAACGTTTTGGCGTCAAGGAGATCAGCGACACGGATCCCGCGGCGCGAAACCTTATCTTCGTAGGCCGGTCCGATTCCGCGAACGGTCGTACCGAGTTTTCCCCCGGCGGCTTTCGTTTCCCGAACCTGATCCAATAGGCAGTGGTAGGGAAGAATCACATGCGCGCGATCACTGACCCGGACTCGGTCGTATGGGCGATCCGCGATCGCACCGCTGGCGATCAGCGATTCAATCTCCTTAAAGAAAACGGCCGGGTCGAAAACAACGCCGTTGGCGATTAAACATGTCTTGTCCGCGTGGAGAATGCCGCTGGGGATGAGATGGAGTACGGTTTTTCGCCCGTTCACTACGAGGGTATGGCCGGCGTTGTTTCCGCCTTGATAGCGGACGATGTATTCCGCCTTGGCCGAATAAAGATCGACGACTTTTCCCTTGCCCTCGTCTCCCCACTGGGCTCCGACAATCACGACGTTCTTCATCTAATTCACCATGCCCAAACGGGCGCCTTCATTGAAAAATGCAAGTACTTGTTGGGCGGCTTGGGCAGCCACGCGTTCCTTGGCTTCGACCGTGGCTCCTCCGAGATGGGCCGTCGCGACGAATCGGGGATGCGCGAGCAACCCCTGGATCGTCGGACTTTGGAAGGCAGGCGGCTCTTCCTCGAAAACGTCGCAAGCCGCTCCGGAAAGATGGCCCGAGCCGAGCGCTTCGAGCAATGCGGTCTCGTCGACGATTCCGCCACGGGACGTGTTGACTAGAAATGCGCCCGGCCGAAGTTTCGCGATGGCGGCGCGATCGATCAGACTCAGATTCTTTTCTTCCTTTGGAATATGCAAAGAAAGCCAATCGGCTTCCGCTAAGACCTCGTCCATGGAGCGTGCGAGGCGGAACCGCATCTCGAGGTACTTGTATTTCGAAGGCAGGGCCGAGAGGGACTGGACGAGCGGGTCGTAAGCGATCACCAGCATTCCCAGGCCCATCGCTTTTTCAGCAACGATGCGGCCGACGTTGCCCATGCCTAAGAGACCTAAAACTTTGCCGTGAATCTCATTTCCGAGAAAACCCGCGTCGCGTTCCCAACGGCCTTCGCGTATCGACTGGTGGCTTCGGGGAATATGGCGAGCGAGCGCGAACATCAAACCGAGCGCTTGCTCCGCGGCGGAAAGCGAGTTCGCGGCCGGACAATTCATGACCGCGATTTCAAGCCGAGTGGCAGCGCCAACGTCGATGTTGTCGAATCCCGCGCCGCTTGCGACCACGAGTTTGAGGCGAGGGCAGGCTTCTAGGATTCCCGCAGTCACCCGCGTCGGCGTGCGCACGATCAGCGCGTCGAATCGCGGGGCATGTTCCGCGAGCGCGGCTGGAGACGTTTCGGAGCGAACCTCGACGTCGAAGTTCGGATGCGTTTTGAGTAGGTCGAGGCCTTCTTTGCCGATGCCGTCGGTGACGAGAATTCGCGTTCGGGCGGTCATGCTTTCGCTCCGGAAGCATTCGCGAAGACTCCGAGCGCGGCGCCAACGCCTGTCCCGAACTTCACGGGATGGCCAAGTTCCGCGAGCACGAGTTCTAAGCACGAAATCGCGGTCGTGATATCGAAAACTCCGCAGTAACCGAAGTGGGACAACCGAAAGATCTTTCCTTCAAGCTCGTCTTGGCCGCCCGCGATCGTCACTCCGTGTTTATCCCTCATCAGCTTCGGAATGTTCTTACCCTCGGAAATCGTGGCGGGAACTTTCACGGCAGTGACGGCCGGAGAAGCGGCGTGCAGAGCCAAGATTTCCAATCCGAGGGCTTGAACCGCCGCTCGCGTCGCCGATGCCAATAGCTCGTGCCGCGCGAAGATCGCCGGAAGCCCTTCTTCACGCATCATTCGCAAGGATTCCGCCAAGCCTAAAACCAGGGAAATCGCCGGCGTCCACGCGGTTTGGTTTTTTAAGTGTGCGTCCCGTTCTTTCGTCAGGTTGAAGTAAAACTTAGGAAGGTCGCTTTGGGCGCTTGCCTTCCACGCCGCATCGGAAAAAGCGATGAAGGCGAGTCCGGGCGGAATCATCATCGCTTTTTGGGAACCGGTGATCAAAACGTCGATTCCCCAATGATCCATCGGAAGGTCCATCACCCCGAGCGCGGTGATGGCGTCGCAAACCGAGAGCATCCCGTGCTTCTTTGCCGTTTCGACGATCTCTCGCACCGGCATGCGGACGCCCGTAGAGGTTTCCGAGGCTTGAAACAATATCGCTTTCGCTTTCGGATTTCCCTTGGCGACCAAATCCAAATCCGCGGGAGCCAGCGCCGCGCCGGGAGCGAGTTTGATCTCCACGACCTCGAGCGAATAGGCTTTGGCGATTTTCGTCCATCGCTCTCCGAATTTTCCGCCGTTGATCGTGATCACCGTTTCGCCGCGCCGAAAAAGATTCGACACGGCTGCGTCCATCGCTCCCGTTCCCGTTGACGAAAGAAGAATCACTTCTTGCTTCGTTTGAAACAGCCACTTGAGGCCATCCCGCGTCTCTTGAAAGATTTTTTCAAATCCCGGGGTGCGGTGGTGCGGGATCGGCTGACCGAGAATCGCGCCTACGCGTTCTGGAATGGGAGTCGGACCCGGAGCTAGGAGGTATTGCTTCTTCATGGCGGCCAATCCTTACCGCGCGAACATAGCCGAGTTAGGGTCGGGATACGAGACTTTAGCGGTTAAACCTTCGGGAAGTAGACGGAGAAAACGCTTCCGACTCCGGGCGTCGTGTCGACATCGATCCTGGCGCTGTGGACATCGGCGATTTTTCGGACGATTGAAAGGCCTAAACCTGACCCTTTCACTGGGGAAATTTCTACCTTCGGAGAACGCCAAAATCGGCCGAAAATGCGCTCTTTTTCTTCTTCCGTCATTCCTTCGCCCTGGTCGTTCACCCGGAACTCGATCGAATCGGCACGATCCCGGATCTCGACTGCCACCGTCGTATTGGGTCGGGTGTATTTAAGCGCGTTATCAATCAGCGACTCTATTAGTGTCCGCACGAGATCGAAATCGGCCGAGATCGAATAATCGGCGTGTTCGTCGCCTTCGAAACGGAACGTGAGCTTGATATTCTTGGCTTTGATTGACGCGTGCTTTTCCATGCGCGAGATCACGTCGATGGCGACCTCGTCGAGGCGGGTCGGATGGAATTCGATGCCCCCGGAGTGATTCGACTCGAGTCGGGCGATGATCAGGAGCTGTTCGACCATCCGGGTGAGGTATCCGATTTCTTGAGAGGCGCTTTCCATGAATTCGCGGACGTCCGCTTCCGTGCGTCCTTCGCGCATGGCCATGTCGAGCTCTCCTCGGAGAATTGCCAGTGGCGTCTTGAGTTGGTGGGATGCGTCCGCGACGAAGGCCTCCTGGGAAACAAACGCCCTTTGCAAACGGTCCATCATCCCGTTCAGCGTCGTCGCGAGTTCGTGGATCTCGTCCTTCACCCGGGGGACCGGCAAGCGCTGGTCGATCCGTTGGGCGGTAATCGCCTTGGCCTTTTTGATGATGTCGCCGATGGGTTTGGTCGCTTGGCTGGCAAGCGTGTACGAAAGGATAGCCGCGATACCAAGCGTCGCCGGGATCGAGAGAAGAAAAAAGGCGAAAAGCCCCCTCCTTTCTCGCTCGAGAAGAAGCATGGGCGAGGCAACTTGGAGAATAAAGTCGCGGGGTCCCGGCTGGTCGATGAAGACGTTGGCGATCCGATACTGGATTTCCTTGTTCCCGCGAAATTGGAGTTTTCGGGTCGTGAACGAAGCGCGCGTGCGAAGAACCTCCTCGCGGTCGTTCTCAGTCAGAGGAAGTTCCGCCTCCCCGAGATCACGTGACCTCGCGACGATAAATCCACGCATCGTGCGAAGCTGGATTTGGGTTCGTTCAAGCGCGAACGGGAAAATCTTTTCGTCCGCTACCTTGATGTCGTCCGAAAGAAAAACGTCGCCGAATAGATTGAGTTTGAGGGATTTCGCGATGTCGACTGCGTAATTATAGAGCGCGGTATCGAACTCCGATTCGTGGACGCGTTGGAAGTTTCGATAAAGGACGACTGAGTAAGCAACTAAGGTTGTGCCCAGCACGAAAACGAGCAACGTTACGAGCTGGGCACGAAAGCCAAGTCTACGAAAAAAACCGAAGGGATTAATGCTCTTGTCGCTTAAGGACATAACCCACGCCGACGACGGTGTGGATCAGCTTCGTCGGAAAGGGCTGATCGACCTTCTTCCGAAGCATGTTGATGTAGACGTCGATGACGTTCGAATCGCTATCGAATCGAGCGTCCCAAACATGTTCGGCGATAGAGGTCCGAGTGAGCGGACGATCGGGATTGCGCAGAAAGTACTCAAGCAGAGCGAATTCTTTTTGGGTGAGGGTGAGTTCCTGGGTCGCGCGTCGAGCCTTACGCTTGACGAGATCCATCTCGATGTCTTCGAAACGAAGCACGGAACCGACACCACCCGCGGTTTGCCGACGAAGGAGTGCGCGCACGCGAGCAAGGAGTTCATCGAATTCAAAAGGCTTGGCGAGATAGTCGTCCGCACCCGAATCAAGACCGGCCACCTTGTCTTTGGTTCCGGAGAGCGCGGTCAACATCAAGATCGGCTTTTCGAAACCGTCATTCCGTAAGTGGCGGGCGGTATCCAGGCCGTTTTGGTCGGGAAGCATTACGTCGAGGATCACAAGATCGTACTCGTTCTCCGCGGCTAGAAGTTCAGCGCTTTGACCCGTTTCGGCGAGATCAACGGAGTAACCCGCTTCTCCTAAGCCTTGCTGGATAAAGCGCGCCATTTTTCTTTGGTCTTCGACAACGAGCACTCGCATGTACGGCATCTTATCGGGGACTGGGGTGCTACGCCAGAGATCCGTGCGACCTTTTTGAATTCCGGTCTCGTTATCGGTCTGAGAAGAGCTATCGGTGGTGGAAGCAGGGACGCGCGTCATATTCAGTTTCCTTAGGGTAGAATTTAGGGGTTAGCGGTTAGGTGGGAATAGTCTTCAACAGAGAGGGGGCCGACTTAAAAAGCGGTCGATAAAACATCTTTTGGAGTTCCCGCTCGATTTCTGAGAAAGACCGCTTCACGCGTGGCCGCCGGGAGTGCGGGCTCGGCGCGGGTGTCGTCGCGTCCGCTAACGACGAATCGAAAGCGACCGGGGCCCGCATGAAGGGTTCGGGAAGAGTGGGAGCGCTACTCCGAGGCGAAACCATTCCGATCGTGAACTCAGGCCGTACTCCGGAGGTCTCAAACGCATGATTTGCCGCTAGCGTCCCGCAGATCGCCCAGATGGCTAAAGACCAGACGATCTGCTTAAAGCCGGTCGAAACAGGAGTCTGTGAGTGGGTGGCGCCCCGACCAGCTTTCATCCTTTAAGAATAGCCCGGGAGCTTGAGGGGTAGATGAAAGGAAGATTAAAAGAACTTAAGTTAAAGGCCCGAAAACTCCTTGGAGTTCCCGGGCCTTTTAGAAAGTGCAAACTACGGACGGAGCGCTTAGTGGGCGTTTGCTTTCGCGGAACGGACCGCTTTGCGGTTCGCGCGTTCAACCATCATATCGTTGATGATCGCGAGCGCTTCGAGACGAAGGTCGTTTTCAAAGATGAACCGGTAGAAATTTTCCATGTCCGGATGGTGGCGGAAGTTTTTGAATGATGCCGACATTTCGGTGGTTCCGCTGGCGGCAGCCAAAGCGGCTGCATTTCCTCCGCTATTCGAAGAACCCGCGGATACGGCGGCCGCTTCTTCTTCCTCGTCGGCTTCGTCTTCGCTTTTTTCGCCGCTCATCGCGAGGGCAGGCGTTTCCTCTTCAAGCGCGGCTTTCATCGATTTTTTGGAAGCGGTTTTTGCGGGCTGAGCGGATTTTTCGGCGACTTTTGCTTTCGGTGCGGCTTTTTTTGCTTTTGGTGACATTCGAGGGCTCCTTTGGATGGTGAACAGGGTTCGGGGTTTTTAAAGTGCTCGGGAAAATTCGTCAGTTGGAGATTCCGGTCGCGGGAGCGTCGCCTTCGAAGGTCCCGTAGCGGTGGAGTTTGTTGTAAAGGGTCTTGATCGTGATGCCCAAGGCCTGGGCGGTCTTCGTTTTATTGCCGTGATTGAAAGCAAGCGTACGAAGGATGTGGCCTTTTTCGACTTCCTCGAGCGGAGTCCCCACCGAGAATTCTCCCGGTAAAGCCGCGTCTTTGGGCATCCGGATCGCATAGGGAACGTCGTCGAGCCGGATCTCGGGCCCTTCCGCGAGGATTTTCAATCGTTCGATCGTATTCTGGAGTTCGCGGATATTGCCGGGCCAAGGATAGTTTTGGAAAACTTCGATCACTCGGGGATCGATCCGTTTGATTTGCGTGGCCCCGCCGTAACGGGAGTGCTTGAGGAAGTGCTCGCAAAGCAGAGGAATATCTTCTTTCCGCGCGCGAAGGGGCGGTACTTTCATCGCGATCGTATTGAGCCGGTAGTAAAGGTCTTCGCGGAAGCGTCCTGTTTTCACTTCCTCGGCAAGATCGCGGTTGGTTGCGCTCACGATGCGCACGCTGACACGGATCGATTTCTTGCCACCGACCCGGTAAAACTCACCTTCTTGGAGAAAACGCAGAAGCTTCGTTTGGATCAAAAGACTCATCTCACCGATTTCATCGAGAAAGAGAGTGCCGCCGTCCGCCGCTTCGCAGAGGCCGATTTTAGTGCCGACCGCACCGGTGAAGGAGCCTTTTTCGTGGCCGAAAAGCTCGCTTTCAAGCAAGGATTCTTGGAGGGCGGCGCAGTTGATGGTCACGTAAGGGGTGTTCGCGCGGGCGCTCTTCTGGTGAATGCGTTTGGCGATCAGTTCCTTGCCCGTCCCGCTTTCGCCGAGGATCAACACGGTGGCCAGAGTCGGAGCTACTTTTTCGACCATCGCCAGGATTTCCCGGGTGGCAGGACTATCGCCCACGACTTCTTGGCCTCGCGTTTCGGCTTCCACGAGCGTTTTCAGCGCCTTATTCTCTCGTTGGAGGTCCTTTTGTTGGTCAAGAATCCGCTCGTGCGCGCGCCGAAGTTCGAGGGTCTTTTCTTGGACAGCCGATTGGAGCTTCTTATTGAAGGCTTGCGCGTCCATGAGAAGTTCGCGGTTTCGCGATACGCTTGCCATCTGTGCGGTGAGCGATTCAAAAAAGACGACGTCCGTTTCGGAGAAGCCTTTTTCGCGCGAGGATTCGATCACGAGAATCCCTAAAAGATCCGTTCCTCGGTCATGACTCGATACGACGGGCACGGCGAGTAAGGAGCGCGTGCGCTCAGAGACTACGGGGCTTGAAGCTTTCACCTCGTGGGGAATGGTATCTAAGAGAAGCGTTTCTTTTTTCTGAAAGACGTACGCGAGCACGGAGTCGCGCGGGGAGAGGGCTTGGCCAAGTTCGACCAGGCCTTCTTCGCGGCCGACCACGGCGTCGAGTCGCGCATTCGCGGAGACGCCCGCGGGCAAGCTCCAGAATTGGATCCCTTCAAATTCGAGTTCCGACTTCAAAACATTGAGAATGGATTGGTGAAAGTTTTCCGAACCCAGCAATCCTTGCAGGCGGATGGAGAGGTCGTTGAGGCGCTTGAGCTGCGCAGTAAAAGTGGTGGGGTTTCCGTCTGGTGTCATAATACGAATCGATCCTTTGGGAGCAGGAAGGCAAATCATTTGCCCTCATTTTTCGAACGGACGACCGGACCCACGAAGATCCTGCCCAGGGGGTATGTCATTTTTACCTCAGGGGCAATCGGAGAGTATATAAATTACACGATTTGGGCAACACTAAAATGACATGATGCTTCATTTTGTGTAAAACCATTTAATATCAAATGTTTAGATGGAAAAATACCCAGGGATGCACGGGTAATATCGGGCAACCTTTCAATTTCACCGTAGGTCTTCCGAAAAGGGAGAGTGAAGTCCTCTCAGACCCCACGGACCTTCAAGATAAATTCTCCCGAGCGCCCGAAACGGCTTCCGGCTTGGCTTATTACGGCCTCAATTCTCGCTAATCTCATTTCCCCCAGTGCCCAAGCGACGCCCAACGGCTGCCCACGTTTATTGGAGCCTGTTCCTAAGGTATCGCTAAGCGCTTCGGTCGAGTCGTTCGTCATCAAGGAGAAAATTCGCGAACGATCGCTCAGGATCCAGCAGCGGATTAGTGAAAACTACTACGCGATCCTGTCCGAGTTGTCGAAAATCGAGAGTCGAAGCGGGGCGGAATACGAGATTCGGCAAGCCCTGCGGACGCTACAAGGTTTCGAGCGTGAGCTGCAATCTTTGCCAAACGCCGTAAAAGCCAAGAACGTCGTCGTTTATGGCGCCACGAACGTGCCGCTTTACACACTCATTTTGCACGCGGTGATCCCGTCGTTTGTCTCGGAGAAAGTTTGGTTTAGGACACCGCTTGCGACGCGAGGGATATATGCCCGGCTTTTTGAGCTCCTTTCCGGAGCCTCTAGCGACCTCCACTCCATTCATCTCGTCGTCGATCCTAAGATCGCGCAGTACGATCAATTCCGGAAATCTTATGTCCTAGGCGAAAAGACGGGGCGGACGGCGGATGCGGTTGTTTTCACCGGAAATCCAGAGACCGGTAGGCGGGTCTTGGAGGAAATCCAGACCGGATTGCGAGGGCTTAAAACCGCAGGTCGAATAAAATTTCTTGGGTTTGGCGTCGGGATGAATCCACTGGTAGTGACGGAAACTTCCGGACGCCGGCTGGAAGCGGTCGTGGACGAAATGCTCGCGCCGATCCGAATCAATTCGGGGCAGGATTGCATCGCGCCGAATTTCTACGTGATCCACGATCAATTCGCTAAGTCGGTGGTGACGACCTTTCTCACTCGAACAGCGAAGATGCGTCTCGGCGTGGTTGGGGACTTGGAGGCGGATTATGTCGCACTTTCGTTAACGGAAGATCTGAGCGGCTTAAAAAACTACCGGTTAAAATATCGGAAGTACCTCACGAATCCCGATGCGCGATTTGACGTTAAAACTCGCGAAATCGAACCGCATGTCTTTGTGTTCCCCGTCGAAATGTTTGGCTCCGTCGATATTCCCGAGCATTATGCGCCATTCATTTCGATTTTCGTTTATAAGCGAACCGACGAAGCGGCCAAGATATTTCAAGATCCAAGGGTTCTTGAAAAGCGGATGTACGCCGCTGTCTTCGGCGACGTTGACTCGGCTTCAACGAAGGCGATCGTAGCAAGCGCGGAGAATTCCGGGCACGAGACTCTGGTTAATAAAGGATTGTTTGAAGCCGAGGACGGCAATCTTCCATTCGGCGGAAAGGGTCGAGATACCTCGATCGTGGCGGAGATCGTTTTCGGGCCGGAGGGGGTCAATCTCGCCGAGCGTAATTATCCGATTCTGGTTTCACGCGAAATTCTCGCGCCGGCCTGGGAAGTCAAACTTCCTAACCGCCCACCAGGGGTTCGTTATGTCGGGGGAGAATCAGGAAACCCAATCAGTTTCGGCATCGAAATTGAATTCAACGTTCGCGAAAATCCGAACCTTGTCGATTACTACCGGATTCCAAATGTATCGGAAACGAAGTGGCGATCGCTCGGGCGCGAAGCAAAAATCCGACTCAGTACGGATTGGGAAAAACGAATCTATAAGGACTACAAAGCCGTCGCCTACGTTCGACTGCGCGACGCTCCCGTAAAATTTCCTGAGCAGTTGCTAAACGAATCGAACGGAAATGTTGAGATGAACGGGCTCATTTTCGATACCGTGGCCGACGCCAGAGCATTCTTGGTGGAATTTGAATCGCTTGTCGGCAAAGGAGCCCTGCAGGGTCATGTTGTTGCGGAGAAGAGCTCGCTACCGGGATTGACCGGGTATACGGTCTTTAAAGCCGACGAGAATCAGCTCAAAACTTTGGAGCATGGGTATGCAAGATATTTGAAAAACCCCGGCAGTATTCCCGGTAAAAGCATCACGCATCATTCCCTAGCGCCTCTCTATCAAGAAGACATCGCTGTCTTTCGGTCTTACGAAGAAGCGCTCCGCACGGGCGGAGAACTGCCACATGTTGCCGATTCCAAGCATTTGAATGCGCCGGTCATGCGTGGCGGGGGCATTTACGGAAAGTCCAAGATGGGTTTTGAAGGGCGGCAATTTCACCGGCGATCGGAAGAGCTAATCGAATGGCAAGACGATCTTTCCAGGACTTTGGAGAAAGACGGGGATCTTTCCCGTTATGAAGTCTTCTCCGATGCGCGTCAGATTCAAAACGGATTGATCGACGAGCGTTTGCGCGATCTGAGAAATTGGGAGATCGAGAAGTCCGGAGAAATCCAGCGACTTCGTGCAGTTCCGTGGACAAGTTTTCAAAACAAGGTCGCGATATGGGTCCGCGACCAAGTCCCACATATCGACTATGGCGCGCGCGATACGGGGTTGCGGATGTTCTTCCCATTGCGTCCCTGGGCGGATCATCCAATCCTGACCTCGCTCAAGAGTTCGGAGCGCGACGCGATTGAGGAAGTCATTCACCGTGAAACGTTGGTGTATATTCGGACGCTCGAGCAGTTATCGGCCAAGGCCGATCTTCCGGGAGCGGAAGGGTTAAAACAAATTCAAGTCGCCAATGCGAAGTGGGCGCATGGGGTCCGGTTGTCACGGTATTTCGATGAGGCTAAGAAGACGATTGCGCAGGCGCCAACCCGCCGGACCTCCGCATATGCCGATGCCTCCTTCTCGTTCGCTAAATCCGTCCGATCGACGAAATCCTTGGATGGCGCGATTTTGCCTCGTGTGCGTTTGGATGCGACGGCGAGTCAGGATGCCGCCTATCTAGAGTTTTTGGACGAGACCGTCGAGGTCCTCTACGAGCCCAATTCGTTCTTCGGCCATATTTCCCTGCGGGTAGGTCGCATCAAATACAGCCTTGGGAATACCAATTCCATAAGCGTGCTGCCTTTCAGTTTTGGATCTCTCGGTGCGATCTCTCAAGGCGCGGTCTACCGGATCGGTCGGGAAAAGATCGGGCAAGTCGAGGCGGAGCTGCAATCCTTTTATCGGGCGTTAAAAACGGACTTGCCGCCGTTTGATGCTTACTCCCGGATGCACAGAGTGGACGAAATGGGAGACGGGCGGGTCCAACTTTCCGTGGAAAGACCCGGTAGAGAGCCCATTCGAAAAATGGTTCCTGGACGGGTAAACCGAGAAGGAAGATCCATTTGGGTCGGCGATGGGCAAGGGCACCGAGAGCCCGTTATTCTAAAGGACGGTTCAATGTGGATTCGTTCCTATTCTTGTACGAGCTCCACGACGACGATCCTGAAAGGCAAATTCCAGATCCCGTTTGAATTTGATTATTCGGCTAAAAATCTGATTCAAAGTCTTACTTCCGGTAATCCGCGAGGGAGACTTCCTGATGCATTGATCGATTATCGATAGATTCAATTTCTACCAGATGGTTTTGTAAACCCGCGGAGTTGATGCGATTCATTGGTCGAATGCTTTTTTTGAAGGACGGGGCGCCCTAACGCCAAAGACCCCGGATTTGCATCCGAGGTCTCCGTCTTGAGAGTAGGCGAATCAGCGGTGGCGCTTCAATATGTCGTAAACGGACGGCTCACTTCGATTGAGATTTCGCGACGAACCATATTTACGGCAGGACATAGATCGATATAGCTCTATGCGCAGTGCTGGTTTTAGCGTCGAAAACTGGGAGACTAGATCTCGTAATTTAAAGTGCAGCGAACTTCGATGATGGACGTCCATTCTGGACCGTATACCGAGGTTTCATATTTTCGTGGGTCAGTACCGAGGATTTTTGCATCGAACGCGACTTGAATTTGACTCGAAGTATTGGACTTTGTTTGCACGCTCGAGGGGATGGACCAAAATCGCACCTCAGTATTCTGTTGTTCGTTATACGCGTTCACCGTAATGACTCCGTCTTCATACGCATATAAAATGCGGCCTTCCTTAAACGCGAATTCCTTACCCTCTATGGAGAGCGTTGCTTCTTCCAGACGAGTATCCATGTCCTGGCTCACGGAATAGAATTTCGTCTTACCGCTTTTAGAGATGCAGTTGATTTCGGAAGCAGCCGACCCCGCGAAAGCACTGGAAATCGAGGCCAAAAGTGCGAATAAAAGTGTAAGTTTTTTCATATTCCCATTTACCGGCGACAAATATTTCTGCTGGCGAAAGTGCCGGCGCGAAGAAATGTCGGGTAGGCGCCGTTATATACGCAGTGCGTCATTTTTGCAAGTTAGAAATTGTTTTGTTCAGAAACACGATGGAAATCTCGGTTCGTTTAGCCGAGGCCAAAGCGGTCGACTAAACCGATTCCACGACCATCACGGACCCCAGCCCGCCGGCCGCGCAAATTGAAATCAGCGCTAAGCGCTTATTCAGCTTTTTCAAGCCGTGGGCGGCTTGAAGTACCGTACGGGTGCCGGTCGCACCAAAGGGATGGCCGAGCGGAATCGATCCGCCGAAGGGATTCACTTTCGCCATATCGACCGACCCGATTTTTCCGCCGAGACCGAGTTTTTCTTTCGCGAATTGATCGGATTCGATCGCGCGGAAAGTCGATAGGACTTGGCCGGCGAACGCTTCGTGGATTTCGATCAAATCCAAATCGTTCCACGTGATTCCGGCCGACTTAAGCGCCCGAGGGATCGCATAGACGGGCCCGATCAGGAGCGGTTCTTTTTGGATGTCGACCGCGGCAGCGGCGTATCCACGAATCGCGGCAATCGGGGTCAGTCCGAGCTCTTTGGCTTTCGATTCTTTCATCAAGAGCACGGCCGACGCGCCGTCGGTGAGCGGCGAAGCATTACCGGCCGTGATCGTTCCGTCCTTATAAAAGACGGGACGGAGGCCCGAAAGTTTTTCGACCGAGGTGTCCGCGCGGATGTCGGTATCGCGTTCCACGATCGTGCCGTCTTTCGTCGGTACGCCGACGACGTGGCTTGCGAAGAATCCAGATTCCCAACCTTTAGCGGCTTTATGGTGAGAAGCGACTGCGTATTCGTCTTGTTCCTTGCGACCCACGCCGAATTGGCGGGCCATCAAGTCCGCGCTCTGGCCCATCGAAAGGTTCGTGGTCGGTTCGACAATCCCGGGCGCGTTCGGCGCGAGGTAAGAGGCTTTGAAATTCGCGAGATGGGCTAGGCGTTGGCCGGTTGTTTTCTTTTTCGCGATGTCTTGGAAAAAGTCGGTGGCTTCTCGCGAGAACAACGCGCGGATCGAGCTGATCGACTCGACCCCGCCGGCCATCCCAATTTCGATTTGGCCGGAGACGATTTTGCCGACGATCCCCGCGACCGCTTCCGCAGACGATGCGCAATAACGGTTAATGGTCGTCGTTGGAATCGACGGCGGGAGGCCGGAATCAAAGAGAGCCTCGCGCGCGATATTCGAACCTTCGGCCGGAGCGCTCACGATCCCGTAATAAATCTCTTCGATCAGTTTCGGATCGATCCCGGATCGTGCCGCGGTTTCGCGAAGGGTAATTCCGCCGAGGGCGGCCGGAGAAAGGTTTCCGAATACCGTACGGGCGCGGGCGAAAGGGGTGCGTGCTCCGGAGACGACGACGATACGATCACTCATGGGGGGGAATCCTTACTTGGACGGGGATTGAAAGGTTTTAGGTATTTTAACGGATATCGGAAACGAGACGAAAGAGGTAAATTCTTAATATCATGACGGCAAAGACAACCTTCTGGCGTCATCCGGGGCATCTCGTCTGGATACTCGCAGCTTACCTCCCCTTTCTTTGGGAGATGGTGATCCCTTTTACCGGGGACCAGAAGACCTATATCGCGATTGCCATGGAGATGCGGGAACGCGGAGAGTGGCTCCAGCCCTACCTCTTTGGCGATCCGAACTATTTGAAGCCGCCATTTCAATACTGGATGACGCTCCTGGCCTGGAAGACCTTGGGCTTTAATGTCTTCGCGACTTTTTTGCCAGGCGTGCTTGCGTTGGTCGGCACGGCCTGGTGTCTAAACGAGATTGCGTCTTTCTTGGGAGAGCGGAGGTGGTACGTCAATTCAGGATTGTGGTTTGCGGCCACGGCCGGGGCTATGACCTACGCGCTTTCCGCCCAGATGGATATTTACGTCTGCCTATTCTACGCGGGCGGGTGGTGGGCGGGGTTGCGGTTTTTAGACGACGAGGAATCGACGCGAAAGTTTAAGTGGTTGTATGCGGCGTTCGTGATCGCAGGATGTTCGTCGATCGTGAAGAGCCCACTTTACGCGGTTTTTTGGGTGTCGGGCTATCTGATCTACCTCTTTATTTCCGGGGAGTGGCTTTTATTCAAAAGCCGGCACCTTTACTTAGCTTGGCTCGCTGGGATCGCCGCGGGCTCCCTTTGGTTTCTGGCCCTGCTCGCCCGCGACGGAGAGAAATTCTGGGACCAATACATCGTCCAAGAGCAATTTCAAAAAGGAGGCAACGGCGGAACGTTGCTCGACCTCTGGGTCCCGCTTCTGTATATGTCGTTTCCGCTCACCCTCTTGATCGCCACAGCGATTCGAAGTGCGTGGATGGGGCGGCGAACCGCCGGTATTCTACGCTTCGTCGCGGCCTGGTCGATCCCGCCGGCGTTTTTCTTTTCCGTGTTTCCTTATCGAACCTCGCTTTATCTCTTTATCCTCGTACCGGCGTTGGCCGTGCTCGTCGACTGGGGATGTTTTCGCGCGAATCGTACGCGGACGTTTAAAATACTTGCCCGTGCGACGGGGCTTTTGATGGCGTTGGGACTATCGGCGATCGGCCTCTTGCTTTATCGATTTGATTTCATCCCGCCGTGGCTTTTTCTCGCTCTTGTTTTCATCGGTCTCGGCTCGACAGTCGTGCTTTGGTTTGGGTGGATGCGTTTATTCACGATCGCCACTCTTTTTGCGGTTCTTTTTTTTCGCATCGGGTCTTCCGAGATTGCCTCTCACGATCGGGCGGAGCTAAGAAACGCCACCGGAGAACTCGCGCCGTATCAGGGGGCGATGCTCGACGAGTTGGGGGACATCTGGCACGAGATCGGCCTGATCTCCGTGGGTCTGGGTTCGCCGATGAAGCGTCTCGAAGGGTACGACGACGTGACGGAGCATTTGACCTCCGGAGGAACGCTAATCCTCTCCGACGGCCAGACGGAGAAATACCGCCTCACGCTCGACCAAGTTTTTTCCGCGCGCGGACATCGCCTCGAATGGCAGGTTTGGAGACGGTTCAAACGCCGACAAAAAATTCCCTTTAAGGCCGCTCTTTTCGGCGGGAAGGCGTCCGTACCCGATTTAAACGAGATGATTTCACGGGAGTATTTCGTCGTACGACTCGCCGCTCATTGAACATCAGCTTCGAACGACTTTAGGTTGTTTTACGCGGTCGGCGAATTCGTAACGATTGATCGCTTCGATGGCGGCTCTGAATCCGCATCGCACCAGGTCCGACAATTTTTTCGGAGAGAGAGAAAAGTGCTCACCGAAGAACATCGTCGCATCCGCGGGACTTGGGTGGATGTAGATCGTGTCCACATCGCGACGATGGTGGAGTTCGGCTTCGAGAATCCCGAGAATTCGGTTCGCGTGTTCTTCCGGCAGACCCACCTGTTTGCAGTACTTTTCAATCGCAAGAATCGCCGAACGTTGGGTTTCTTTGTTGTGGATGTACTGATTCACTTTTTGTTCGATCACCAGATAGATCGATTGAATCAGGATCGCGGGCATCCCGTGATCGGTCAGCGAACCGATCTCTTTCTGCCAGTGGTAAGGTTGGTGCGTGTAGGAGGCAAAAATCAAATCGCAGCCCGCATCCACCGCAACGTGGGTCGATAGCGTGTCGCGGATTTCTCCGTCAATGTAACAGGTTTCCTCGCCGGCCGAATTTTTGATCGCATATGGGGAATAGATGAAGGGGAGAGAGCTGGAGG
>CAZAKW010000015.1:0-1512 GCA_964485835.1 uncultured Bacteriovoracaceae bacterium | reverse complement strand
CACATGCTTCCGATACGGAAACGTCGTTGTTATACTGGCAGGTGATGTCGTGGGGGGGCGGGGAATAGGAGTATTTGCCGAACACGACTTTGCGGGAGTGATTCAGTTGCGTCGCAACGATGAAAAGGTCGGCGGCGTAATCTTGAAAACGATTGGAGGGGAGCACTTCGGTGCGAAGAAACTCCTCGACTCCGGCCGTGGTGAAGATCCCCGTTGCCTTGATCCAGCGCAGCTGCATGATCGCTTCGAAGTTTCCCCGGATCAGACCCGCAGTGATCGACTTGAGTAAACCGAGCTGGGCGAGCTGTTCCCGAGCTAATCCGCCGCGAAGCTTCAGCATCGTAGGATAGGTTAATTTCGGTAGGATTTTCGGGATCGCGTCCCTCGGATCGGTCGGTTTTCGGCCGACGAAGCTATTGAAAATATTCTCAAGCGAGTAGCCCGCGGCAAGGTAGGCCGAAATCACGCTTCCGGCGCTTGAGCCAACAAACGTAGAGATCTCCATGGGTTCGCTCGGGCGCATGGGACTTCCGGGAGTTTGAAGGCCACCCGAAAAGCGAAAACCACGCTCCTGAAGCCCTAACGCAACGCCCAAATGGAAGGCGCCTGCTTTAGTCGCGCCACCACTGCAAACGAAGGCAATCTTCTTTTTCGGACCGATCTGAAGACGTTCGCCCATAAGCTATTTTATCAGAATAGTTGAAGTTTCGAGTCGTGGAAATACAATGTTTTCATGTCGGCCACCTCCCATGACTCTGGTACCTGGATTCCCCTGATGGACTACGCGATGAAGAACGGCGTCAGTCTTTCGACGCTTCGCCGTTACATCAAAGCCGGCAAGGTTCCTTACTGCACGGAAAACGGGAAATACCTGATTCTTTCAAACGCGGTCACTTCGCATCAAGTGCAGGCTTGGCGGGCGTCGCAGGCATTCGACGCAGAGACGACGGCGAACGAAGAGGGAACCCTTGAGGCCCGTATCGCGGATCTCGAACTTCAAGTGAAGCGGACTCAGGAAGAAATTTCCGAACTGAAGATGTTGGTGGCGATTTATGAAGAACGACTTTTCCAGAATCTTCCCGGCCAGCTCTAGTCGAATGAGCACTGGCCTACGTATTCTCTCAGGTTGCACAGCCGCCTTTTTCTTTTTCGCATCGATCGCGGAAGCGAGCCCCGAGCTGGATCGTCAGTACGCGCTTAGCTCGATCGGAATCCTGCGTGCCTGGGATAACGTCGACGGCCTCTTTGGCGATCTGGTTACGAAAACCTACGCCGACCATCTGGCGAACTCGTCGCGATTCATAGTCCAGGATCTCGCGAAGGCCAACCGCCTTTTCGAATCCTCGAAGCTTCCGTACTCCAAGGTGATCGAAGATCCCGCGATCCTGGGCCAGCTCTCGAAAACGTACCGAGTCGATACGTTTCTCAGGACGAAAGTCTACAAAGAAGGGGGAACCTACCGTTTTGCGCTTGATTGGATCCACGCCGGAAAACTTCAAACCTTGGCGAGCG
>CAZAKW010000014.1:0-18595 GCA_964485835.1 uncultured Bacteriovoracaceae bacterium | reverse complement strand
CTTTTTCTTTCGCTCGGCGGCGAGGTCGGTCGGACGCTTCTTTTTGCTTTTGTTTTTCTTTGGATCCAAGCGTGTTTTCTTGCGGCGTTCGCGGTCTTTCTCTCAAGTTTCACCACGACTTCGATTTCCGTGATGTGCGTGATCGGAATCTACCTGATCGGAAACAACGTGGAGCCGCTTCGACAGGTTTTGGAAAAAAGCAAAGAAGCTTGGCTTAAGACAATCGCGATGCCTTTGGTCGATTTGATCCCGAATTTATCGCATTTTAACCTGGGTTTTGCCGTCACCTATGGCGCCGACTTGGCGCCGGGCTTTATTTGGCAAAGCGCCCTCTATGCGGTTCTTTGGGTCGTCCCCCTTTTGCTGGTGACCGGTAGGCTTCTCGACCGGAGAGAGGGATGAGCGAGGAGTGGCTTTTACCCGCCGGCTTCGTCCACGTGATGGCGATCCTTTTTGGATTGGTGATCGGAAGTTTTCTCAACGTTGTGATCGCGCGTTTACCCAAGCGCCGCTCCTTGGTTCGTCCCGCCAGTAGCTGTCCTAAATGTGGGAGCGTCTTGCGGTGGTACGATAACATCCCGGTCGTGAGTTATTTGCTCCTGCTACGCGGAAAGTGCCGTGGTTGTCATGCGCCGATTTCGGTGCGCTATCCGGTGGTTGAGCTTTTGACCGCGTTGTTGTTTCTTACGGTGACCCTAAAATTCGGTCCTAGTCTTTTGTTAGTTGTGCGGGATTGGCCGTTCGTTGCGATCTTAGTGGCGATTACCTTTATCGATTTGGAAACAAGGTTGATTCCCGATCCTTTGAGTCTAGGAGGGTTGGTTTTAGGACTCGCAACGTCTTACTTCACGCCCGGACTGGGAATCGTGTCTTCGGTTTTTGGAGCCGCTTTGGGGTTTGGTTTGTTTTACGGAATCGCTTGGTACTACCAATGGCGTACGGGGCGAGCCGGCATGGGTGGCGGCGATATCAAGTTCTTAGCGATGTTGGGCGCCTTTCTCGGCCCAATCGGAGTCGTGACGACCGTTTTCGTCAGTTCCGTTTTAGGTACGGTGATTGGGATGACGTACGCCTGGATTACGAGAAAGAAAGAAGGTGGGAGTGGGAGCTTGATGAAGGTCTCTCTGCCTTTCGGCCCGTTTCTAGTCCTTGGCGCGTTGTACGCCTATTTACTTGGAGATATTTTATGGTCCCCGTTCATGATTCCGACGTAGCGGAAAATCGATGGCGTGAAGGCGAGTGGAGGCAGTTCGAACTCTGGGAACGAATCGAACAGCGTCTTCGCCGGAAACGAACGTGGATCATATCGGGCGTTGTTTTCGTCTTTTTAGGTCTGCTCGCCGCACCGGTGATCCAGGACCGAGTGCCTCAGTGGCGAGCTTCCCAAGCGATGCGCATGCTGGCAGTGCGAATCAACCAGATGAAAATTGACTCCGCCTCTTTAGGGGTTCCTCTTCGCCTTCGTTTGGAAGCCTCGGCGGAGGGGCCGTCTTTTCAATTAGAGAAAGTCGAAAGTTGCGTGAAAGGCGAAGAAGGAAAAGTTCTTTTGTGGGGAGGCGGCTCGCTCTTCGAAGACGCTGAGGTCGCCCGGCAATTCGTCGTGTTGGACGAGGCGGCGGGGGTCGGACTGGACCGACTGACGACCGAATTTTGTTACGATCCTCTTCGAAACGAGCCGCTTCCCACGGGGCCCTTTTCGCGCGAAGCGATGGGGCTCGCGATCGCCAAAGATTTGACGGATAGACGAGCAGATCGCTTCGCACTTTTGAATTTCACCGGTCAATTCGCGGAGATCGACTTCGATTGAATTGACCGGAGCCCCTGGTCAAGTTAACTTTTAGGGACGACGGGGAGTTCCATGGTGGGAACAATGGGGTTGGCGAGTTCGAGACCACCGGAAGCGGTCTTATGAACAGTGCCGAAATTTTATCGCAGCAGTTGATCGCGCAGCTCGAGCACGGGGCAGGCGGAACCTTGCTCGCCGGAGCCTTGATCGGCAGCCTAGGAGATTTGTTTTCGGCGAAGCCCACCGTCGGAATCTGCATTGGGGCTTCTTCCGCGAAGGTGCTTGAAATCAAACGTGCCGGCAAGGGTTGGGAAATGGCCCGTTTTGGGATTTCTATTCTCCCGGATGATTCAGTCGTGAATCGCGAGGTCTTCAATCCCGTGGCCGTCACGACGTCCGTGAGGGCCGCGCTCGATCAATCGAAAATCACCCAGAAGAACGTCGTGACCGGTATGGGCGGAGCTTCGATCATTCTCAAACGGATGACGGTCGAGGTCCAAAAGGCCAGCGAACTTCAAGACGCGGTTTTTTGGGAGGCCGAACAGTATCTCCCTTTCGATCCAAGCGAAGTGTCGATGGATTTCCATACGATCTCCCGTGGAAAAGACTCCCGTACGGACGTTCTTTTTGTGGCGGCGAAGCTTTCCGTGATGGACGGTTACGTAGGGGCGATCCACGACGCTGGATTGAAGGTAAAGGTCGTCGACACGGAGTATTTCGCGCTCCAGAACGTGTTCGAAGCGAACTACGACCAGCGCCCAGGCGAAGCGGTCGCAATCGTGGATATCGGCGCGTCCACTTTGAAACTTCTTGTTCTCCACGACGGAGTGCCGGTCTTCACGAAAGAGTCGCCCATGGGAGGAAGAAACCTCACGGCGGAAATTCAACGTCAGATGAATCTGGGCGTCGCGGACGCCGAGGCGTTGAAGATCTCCCAAAGCCGAGGTGCCGTTCCCCAGGAAATCGCCGAGATCACCCAGGTCGCCATCGAGAATTTCGGAACCGAAATTCGCCGCGCGCTTGATTTTTACAACGCGTCTTCCAGCGGCGCGCCCGTGTCCTACATCCTTCTTACCGGTGGATCTTCCCAAATCCCGGAACTTTCCAAAGGAGTCGAGGAGAGAGTCGGTCTTCCTACCCAGATTCTCAATCCTTTCGCGCGAATCGGTTACGATACGAAGGTTTTCTCCCCGGAGCTGATCGCGAGCATCGCCCCCGTCGTAGCGGTACCAATGGGTTACGCGATTCGAGGTGGCCTCTCATGATCAAGGTGAATCTCCACCAGCGAAAAGCAGCGGTCGGCGTCACCGCGGGCTCAGCGACGGGCGGGACCGCCGGCTTAGGAGGCATGATCGAACGCCTCAAAGGGGGGGGGGATTGGATCTATCCGCCCTGGGCGAGCAAAAGGCTGGGGTCGTTCTCGCCGCTGTGTACGCCTTTATCCTCGCTGCGGGATGGTGGATTTTGGACGATCAAAAACTAGCTATGATCGCACAGCTCGAGGCGGAGAGCGCGACTTTAGACGATCGTTTGAGCCGTATTAATTCGGAACTTGGAAAAACCAGCGGATACGAGCAAGTCAAATTGGGCTTGGAAGCGGACGAGAAGGCGATCAAAACGAAAATCGCGACGATCCAAGAACTGATTCGAAATCGAGGAGCGCCGCCGAAGATTTTAATGACCCTTTCCGAAGCTATGCCGAAGAACGTTTGGCTCAACGAATTTTCTCTGCAGGAGCAGAAATTCAAAGTCTCCGGTCAATCCAATAGCATGGACCTCGTATCCGATTTTATGCGGAGCCTTGAGGAAACGATTTATTTTAAAAACGTGGTTCTTCGGTCCAGCAAGCAGAGCGAGTCCCGACTTGGAAAAGATAGTGCGGTCTTTGAGATCGAGGCGGAGCGGCGATGAAAGGGATCGTTAACCTCATCTTTTTTCTGACGGCTGTGTACCTGGGTTGGGATTATTACTCGTTTACAACCGATTCAACTTCTCCGCTTGGTGAACAACAAGCGATTATCGAGCAAAAAAAAGCGGAGATCACCGAAAAAGAAACACGACTCACTGCCGCCAAGGAATTTTTCGCCAATCTAGAGAAAAAACGCGACGAACTTCGCGCGCTTTCCACTGAGCTTGCGACGATGAAGTCGACGTTGACGGAGAATTTAGATATCCCGGCGTTTATGAAGCTCGTTCTTACCGAAGCGAAACGAGTGGGGTTAACCGTGACCGGGCTAAGCCCGCTCCAATCCCAGCCCAAAGAGTTTTATATCGAGCAACCGTTTGATCTGACCTTTCAAGGCGTCTACGTCCAATTCATCGCTTTCCTTGATCGGCTCGCCCAGGCCGAACGGATTGTGCGAGTGGATGATTTCGCGGTCAAACCGCGCGGAACTGCGGCGCGCGCCAGTAAATTTGTGGAGTTGGAAGGAAGTTTAAAGGTCCGTTCCTACGTATACGTCGGAACGAAAGAAGACGTCGTCGCGAATCAGGGCGGCTCGGACGTTAACCCCAGTGCAATACCCCAGGAGACGCCCCAGTGAAGCGCCTTCAAGCCGGGACCGTCTTAGCCTTCATTTCCGGAATGCTTTGCGTCCTTGCTTTTGCGCGAGCGGAGAACGGAACTGAAACTTTAGCGGTCCCTTCGCCGTCCGCGCCGGAATCAGAGGCGCCTTCCCCCCAGGTCGTGGATTATAAAAAATTTCGGGATCCATTCAAAGAACCCGTCATATCCGAATCGGTTGAAGTGCGCTCAGATCTTGAAAAATTCGCAGTCACCGATTTTAAAGTCACCGGCGTCATCACCGGGCCGATTCGGATGCGCGCGATGTTAGTCGCCCCGGACGGAAAGACCCATTACGTCTCCGAAAAAATGAAGATCGGTCTGCGCGACGGAGTGATCAAGAAGATCACCACCCGGACCGTAGTCGTTCAAGAAAAGGTCGTGAATCCATTGGGCGAGGTAGAGCTTTTCGACACCGAAATCGGAATCGATCAACAGACAGCGGCCGCGGACGCCGCATCGAGGTAGTCATGAAATCTAAGGATGGATGGAAGATGAACGTTCGATCCCCGGCGGGACTCCTCGCCTTTATTGCATTTGCTCCCGTCGCCTGGGGCGAAACAAAAATCAGCCGGATCGAATTTTTTGGAAAATCTTCCCCGAACCAGATCGTCGTGATCGCGGACGGTCCGATCGAATTCGAGAAGATCGACAACGCCGCGGACAAACAGGTGATCTTCGAAGTGAAGAATGCGCGTCTCTTGAACTCCAATGCCGGACGTCGCTTGGATACGGCGAGCTTCAACTCAAAAATTTCCCTGATCAGTCCTTATAATGTCGTCGGCCAAAATGCGGTCCGAATTATCGTGCAACTCCGCGAAGCGGCGGATCTGACGACGCTCGCGGAAGGTTCTCGCCTTTATATCGGCGTGGACGGCTCCGCCGACCCGAATATTCTTCCTGCGGGAAAGAAAACGCGAATGGCCGAAACCGAGGCAGCACAAAAGACTTCGAACGGATCGGCAGCCGGAACAAACGAAGACCACCTCCCCGTTTCCCTCAGCGCGGAAGTCGCACCCGCGGCGACTCCCGAGGGCCGAATCGAGCAATTCCTGGATGCTTCCGTGACCAAACGCTACGTCGGTCGCCATATCACGCTCCAGGTAAAGGACGCGGATATCGTCGACGTTTTTAAATTAATCGGCGAAACGTCCGGCTTTAACATGGTGATCGGAAGCGACGTCACGGGTAAAGTAACATTATCGCTGGTGGACGTGCCGTGGGACCTGGCGCTCGATACGATCTTGTCGACCAATCGCCTGGGCGCCGAACGAACCGGAAACGTTCTGCGCGTAGCGCTCTTAGCGACGCTAACCGCAGAGAAAACCGCCCAACAGCAGGCACGTTTGGCGGCGGAGAATAACGCCCCGAGAATCACCCGAATTTTTCCGCTGAGTTATGCGAGTGGAACCAGTTTAATCCCAATTCTTTCTCGATTCGGCGCTGGAACCGCCGGTGGAACGACGGCGGGACCCCGAGATACGATCATCATCGACGAACGTACGAATTCTTTAATCATCCAAGACACCGCCGATAATCTCGAACGGATGGCGAAGATCATCAAACTCCTCGATCGCCAGACCCCGCAAGTTCAAATCGAAGCGAAGATTGTGAACGCAAGCGAAGGATTCAGTAAAACGATCAGCGGTTCGTTTGGCTTTTCGAATAACCCTCCGTGGGGGGCTGCGGGCGGTTCGTTCCTGACCGGTTTATCGAATCCCGGGACGGTCCCAGGGCAAGAAGCATCTGAAGCTGGCGTAAATAGCTTGGGAATGAAGCTTAAAATCGGCGCGTTGGCCGGCCTTCGGCTTTCCGCGCTTTTAAATCTGGCGGAAGGCGAGAATAAAAACAAGGTAATCTCTGCCCCTAGAACGGTGGTTCTAAACAAACAAACTTCGACCATCGTACAAGGTGTCCCGGTTTTGGTGCCGACGGTGGTGCAAACTCAGAACGGGACCGCGCCAAGCGTAGAAGTCCGAAGCGCAAACTTGTCACTCGGCGTGACCCCGACGGTGACCAACGACGGAAACGTTTTGATGAATTTAAATATCACGAGCGATTCTTCGCAAGCACTAGGACAGGGCCAGACTGGGATCGCGAATCGGACGATCAATACCCAAGTCGTCACCGAGAGCGGATCGACAATCGCCATCGGCGGCGTTTACACCTCGACGGAAACTTCGGATCAAACCGGAATCCCAGGGCTTCGGAAGCTACCGATTATCGGCGCTCTGTTCGGATCGGACTCGAAGACCTCCGAACGCGGCGAACTCTTCATCTTCGTCACGCCGCGAATTCTCAACGAGGAAGTGATGGGCACTGAAATTGAAACCAAGCAATCCTCCGCCCGCCGTAAAGTAAGCGATCCAGACCGGATTTAAGCACCATGGACAATAAGCCCTTTTCCCCTCTCATTTACGACTATTTGAAGAAGTACCAAGAGGATCCGACGTCGCGAATTTTCGCGCCGCTTGCGGAGGCCTATCGAAAAGCCGGTTTGGTCGACGAAGCGATCGAAATCGCCCGCGAGGGTTTGCGTGTTCATCCCAATTTCGTCGGTGGCCGGGTCGCCCTCGCACGTGCCCTTTTTGAAAAACGATCTTACGACGAGGTCGTCGACGAGCTTGCGATCGTTGTAAGGGAAGTGCCGGATAATCTAGTCGCCCAACGTCTCTTGGCCGAGAGCAGTTTGATGTTGGGTCGGATCGCCGAAGCACTTTCCGCCTATAAAATGCTTCTCTACTTCAATCCGGCCGACCCCGAGACGTCGCGCGTTGTCGCCGAGCTCGAGGCGCAAGCCTACGAAGACGGAATCTTGGTTTTGCGTAAAGACCCCGCCGCGCAAAGGATGATGATCCGGCCGGCCCGGGAAGCAATCTCCGGTGATACGTCGGTCGTCCGCGATCAGACGATTCGCCAGATCGAACTTCTCCAGTCTTTACTCGTGCGGGCCGAACGCTACCGGCATACCGCCTCTAAGTAGCTAGAATAGCTGAAATAAATACCGTTGCCGCCCGGTTGAGGGGCGTGATAGCCATGAAGGCCTATGAGCCAATACGCAACGAACCAGTTCCGCAAGGGACTCAAGATCGAAATTGAGAACGTTCCATACGAAATCGTCGATTTCCAGCATGTGAGTCCCGGCAAGGGCCGCGCTTTTACGCGAACCAAAGTGAAGAACATGCTCAACGGGAACGTCACTGAGAAAACGATTACCTCGGGTGACAAAGTCGATCAGGCGAACATGGAACAGCTCGAAATGCAGTTTCTCTATAAAGATTCCGCGGGCTACAACTTTATGAATCAAGCGACTTACGATCAGGTCGTGATTCAAGAGGAGACCCTTGGCGAAGCTAAGGATTTGCTCCAAGAAAATCTAGTAATCCAAGTGATGTACTATAACGAACGTCCGATCGGAGTGGAGCTTCCGACGTTCGTTATCCTGAAGATCACGGAAACCGATCCTGCGTTCAAGGGCGACACCGTTACTGGCGGAACCAAACCCGCGAAGCTCGAAACTGGCGCTACTGTCCAAGTTCCTTTCCACCTCAAGGAAGGCGACGTGATCAAGGTCGATACTCGAGACAAAAGTTACGTGGAAAAGGCGAATAAATAATCCGATTCGGGATCGAAACGAGGGACGCCGTGAAAAAGAAACTCAAAACCCTGAAGTCTTCGGCGCCTCCTTCGGCGGAAATGAAGCGACTCGAAGAAGTTTTTCGCCTGATGGGAGCCTTTGGCGTTGGCGAAGTCGAACTCGAAGACAAGAACGGAAGGATCCACGTCCGGATGCCTTCGATGGGCGTCGCGATGGCGGCTCCGTCGGCGGTCCCAGCTTCGACGATCACGGCGCCCGTCGTGCAATCGGCGCCGGCCGCCGCATTGAGTTCGGAGCCGGTCACGAGCGCACCGCTAGCCGCCAACCAGAAGAAAATCACTTCTCCTTTCGTTGGAACGTTTTATCGCGCATCAAATCCTAATTCCGCTCCTTACGCGAAAGAAGGACAAGTCGTCCGCAAGGGCCAAACCCTCTGCATCATCGAAGCGATGAAGCTGATGAACGAAATTGAATCGGAGTTCGACGGTAAGATTGTTTCCGTGCTCGCGGAAAACGGACAACCGGTGGAGTTCGGCGAAGCTCTCTTTATCGTCGAAGTTTAAGCGATGAAGCGCTCCAAACAACCGATTCGGAAAATCCTGATCGCTAATCGCGGCGAAATCGCGTTGCGCGTGATTCGAGCCTGCAAACAGCTCGGGATTTCCACGGTCGCGGTCTATTCCACCGCCGACGAAAAATCCCTCCACGTTAAACTCGCGGACGAAGCGGTCTGCATCGGACCTCCGCAGTCCAAACAAAGTTATTTGAACTTCGCGGCGGTTCTTTCGGCCGCGGATATCACCGACGCCGACGCGATCCATCCCGGCTATGGGTTTCTTTCCGAGAACGCCGAATTCGCGAAGCTCTGTCGTGAATGTAAAATCAACTTCATTGGGCCGACCCCCGAAAACATCGAGGCCATGGGTGAAAAGACCCGTGCGCGAAAGATCGCGAAGGAGGCCGGTGTTCCCCTTCTTCCCGGCACGCTGGACCCGGTTTCCGGGGTCGACGAAGCGGTTCGGGAATCGGAGCGCATCGGATATCCTGTGATCCTTAAGGCCGCGGCCGGCGGCGGCGGACGCGGCATCCACATCGTGCGAAATTCCGCGCAAGTTCGTGCGAACTTCGACCGCATCAGTGCCGAGGCCGGCGCGGCATTCGGTAACCCCGCGATGTACGTGGAGAAGTTTTGCGAGAATCCTCGACACGTCGAGATTCAAGTCCTTTGCGACAAGTACGGCAATCGCCTTTTTCTCGGCGAGAGAGATTGCACGATCCAACGGCGCCACCAAAAGTTAATCGAGGAGGCACCCTCGCCGGTCGTATCGCCCGAGCTACGAGAAAAAATGGGGCGAGCCGCCATCGCTCTTTGCGCCCGCGTGAATTACGAAGGAGTGGGGACCGTTGAATTTTTGGTGGATCGGAACCGTCAATTCTTCTTCATGGAGATGAACACCCGGATCCAAGTCGAGCACCCCGTGACGGAGATGGTGACCGGGGTCGATTTGATCCAGGAACAAATTCGCGTGGCGGCCGGCGAACGCTTGACGCTCCAGCAGTCCGATATCAAAATCGCATCGCACTCGATCGAGTGCCGGATAAATGCCGAGGATCCTACGACTTTTGCGCCTTCGCCGGGATTGATCACGGCTTTGCACGTGCCGGGTGGCTTCGGCGTTCGAAACGATTCCTTCGTCTACGACCAGTATCGGGTCGTTCCGTACTACGACTCGATGATCGGAAAATTGATCGTTCACGCCGAAACACGCGAGGCAGCGATTCTAAAAATGCGTCAGGCGCTTGACGAATACATCGTCGAGGGAATCAAGACGAACATTCCGATGCATAAAAAAATCCTCGCCTCCGACGCGTTTTTGACCGCCGAATACGACACGAACTTTTTGGAAGAGTTCCTAGCGAAATCCGAGTAAAATCGGATAGATGGATCGAGTGATCCATCGCTCTAGGAAGGGGCTTCGATGGCGGAAAAAACGGGCAGTACCCAGGTCGACCTGGGTGACGATCTCTTGCAAACGCGAACCGTACAACGTCCGGCTCCCTCGGACGGTGCACCCGCGCGCGCCGAAGTGAAGGCCGATTCGGTCGTGGAGTCGTCCGACGAACTCCTTTTGAATGCGAAAATTCTGATGGGCGAGGGACTGCTTGAAGACGCGAAAAAAACGCTGCGACGGGTTCTTCGCGTCTCACCCGGAAATCTGACCGCGCGCGATCGGCTGGAAGAAATTCAAAAAATTGAAATCAAGCGGCTACTCGGTAGCGACGATAGGGCCGTTAGCGGATTTAGATCCACGAAAAGAAATTCCGCCGAGAGTCAGTCCGAAGATCCCGATCAAGTCCTCGCCGAGTTAGAGCGGGATATCGGTGCTGCGGGTAGTACGATCGGTGGTGCCGCGATCGGTGCAGCAGGCAGTGCGGCGAGCATCTCCGAAGCGCAGCTCTTTCCGACTCCAACCGCCCGCGACCAATTTTTGAGCGGAATCGAGGCTCTTTGCGCGACGGCCTCCACGCAGGACCGGATCGATTTGGGTATCGCATTCTTGGAGATGGATCTCTACGAGATCGCGATTCGACAGTTTGAACGCGCGACCCTCGACCCGGCCCACGAACGACGTGCGCGGAACCTCTTGGCGGTTGCTTACCTCGCGGCCGGGAAACCTTTCGATGCGATGATCGAGGTTGAAAACCTCGTCGCCGACCAAAGCATCCCCCCGGAAGAGAAAGTGGATTTAGGCTACCTGGGTGGACGTGCGCAAGAAGCACTTGGCAATTTCGAGGCGGCGGCCCACTGGTACCGCGCCGTTTTGCAGATCGAAAACCACTACCGCGATAGCCAGCAACGTCTTCTGCAATGTTCAAAACGATGCGTAAGCACCCGATCCTGATATTTTTCGGCGTCGTCGCGATCTTGATCGCCTCTGCCGCTTTTTACATCCAGAGCGCCGCTTTCGCTAACCAGTTGAAGCGTGTCATGGCGAAGTACGTCCCGAGGAATCTGGGCGTTTCCGCGGACTTTACCCACCTCTCCATTCGTCTCTTTCCTCCCGGACTTGGCGTCGTCAATCCCCGGATCGACGCGGCGGAAGGAAATTCGGCGAACATTCCACCGAACACGAAAATCGAAGCCGAGCGGATGGATCTTTCCTTTCGACCGCTCCAGATCCTATCGGGCCGGGTGAGTCTCCACGAAGTTCGGATCGTGAACGGGAAGGTAACGACTTCCATTATCCCGCTCATGTCGAAAAAGAAAAAAACCTTAGGACTGTCGTGGGACGACCTTTTCGATATCCAAACCGAGCGGGTCGTTTTGGAGAATACGAGCGTTGATTTGGATCTCCCGACGCTCAAGAGCCACACGAACTTCAACGCAAAGTCGGTCGAGATCGAAAAAAACTCGGATCAAAATGGCACGTTCTACGACGTGCTCGTTCATTTGGGCGAGCTCGAGGTCGCTGCGCCGGACGGTTTTCCTTATCCCACGACCGTGGATAGTCTGCGGGTCGCCGCCCGCGTCGCCGCCGCGGGGGTCGAACTCCGAGAATTCGAACTGGTTCGAGAGGGAACCCAGGCTGTCGCAAGCGGGACGGTGACGGGCGATCTTCTTTTGGGAAAAGGTCTTAAAGCCGACCTTGAGCTTCGGCTCCAGGGAGATCTCGGGAGGATGCTCGATTTCCTCGCGAAAGGAAAAAACCGCGTGTCCCTCCCGCAGGGGCACATCGCGTTCGACGGCCGGGCGAAAATGCATCTGGATCGAGTTCCGGAAACCCTTTCGGCAAGCGGTACGCTGAAGGCGGAAAACCTGCACTATCGGGCCTATACGTTTGATCGGGTGGAAATCGAAGGAAGTTACACGGCGCCGACGGCCGGCGAAGGGGACGAGATTATCGTTAAAAGAGCGGTGATCGAGTCGGACGAGGCTCCAAAGCGCGGCGGTCGGCAACCAGGTACGGGCGGACGGGTGGAGTTCGGGTCCTTTCGTTTTGATTTGAACAAACCGACCCCGGTCGAAACGACGCTCGTTTTAAAACGCGCACACGTGCTTTGGTTGGGAGCCGAGATTCTCAAAGAACTTTATGCTTTGGACGGAAGAATCTCGGGCGGAGCGAAGGTCCGATTTACCCCGCCGACCCCGAGCGCGCCTTTTTCCCTTCAGGCGGAAGTCGATTGGACGATGGACGGCCTCCAGATCGACAACCAGCGCTACGGCCAGGAAAAGAAACTCAATCGCATCATCCACGTCAAACAGAGTGCCCTTACCGGAACCGTGCACGTCGATCCAAGTCGCGTCCGTTTTGAGAAAATGAACATTGGCATCCAGAATACGAAACTCATGGCCGAAGGGGAGATCGGAATCGTAAACGGGAGCACGACTTATGAAATTACGGGCGGTGGACCGGTCGACCTCAAGGAATTCGGAATTCTCGCGGAGAACCCGATCGAAGGAACCGGAGCGCTTGCGATCCGTGTCCACGGCCCGGCCGCCGCGGTAAAGATCGATTTCGATGGTTCCCTCCAGAATTTCAAATACCTTCGCCTGGCATTCGGAGATTTCCGAGGACGAGTCACGTGGGACGACCAGCCGTCGGCTTTGCTGCTTCGAAATCTGGATTGTAATCAAGGCCGCACTCGTTACCGAGTCGACGGTCGGTTGGACTTAGGCGCGGTCGAGAAAATGGACTTCCAGGTCGAAGTGCCGAACGGAGGAAACATCAACGACTTCGTCTCGATCTTTCACGAGCTGACGAAAGGTTACGGGTGGTTTCCTCAGGGCGTGACCGGGGCAATGTCCGGGCGGATGCGTGTTTTCGGAGGAATTTCTTTGGATGAAATGCAGGTTGAAGCGGCCATCGACGGCGTACGGTGGGAGTACTACGGCGAACGCTTCTCGAAAGTGCGTCTGGAGGGTGGCTACGACCGAGGGCGCTTCTATCTTTCCAATTTCGACGGCGTTAAAAGACAAGGGAGAGTTTTTGGCGCGGTCTCGGTGGACGCCGCCGGCCGCTACGAGTGGAAGCTTTCGACGGAAAATTTTACGCTAAGCGATTTGGACCGGATCGCGAGCCTCGACATTCCGTTGCGGGGAGCTTTGAATGGGACCTCGCAAGGAAAAGGGCCGACGGGAGCCGTCGAATCAAAAACGGATATTCGGCTAACGAATCTCGTCCTGCGCGGCAAACGCATGGGCGATTCGGCGCTCGTCGTGGAGACGAAATCAGGGCGGGCGAAAGTGGAAGGGAGCGCATTGGGAGGGCAGGCTGCGATCAAAGCACTGTACGATTTCACGCTTGGCCGGGAAAGTTTTTTTGAAGTGACGAGCACGAAATTCGACTTCACGCCGGCGATCCTGCTGTTGAATCCGGATCTCATGCAGGATCCCGAACTCGCGGGACAAGTCAGCGGCAATTACCGGCTGGAGTTTTTGTCAGGCCAGGCCGAGCTAGGGACCGGCCAAGCCACCATTACGGACTATGCCCTCAAGAAAAACGGGGCTTCGTTCCGTTTGGATCGTCCCTATGGTTTCCGAATCGACCGGGGAAGTTTCACGATCCCGGCCCTGGCGCTAGTGGGGGACGAAGGAACGGCCACGTTCTCGTTACGAGCCGCCGGCGGAAAAATCGGCGGGCAGGTTCGTGGAAAACTCGATCTTTCAATCGCTGAATTCTTCACGTCCGCGGTCGAAAAATCGGAAGGCGTGGCAGAACTCAATCTTGCGGTCGGCGGCACCTTGAAGGAACCGGTGTTAACGGGGTCCGGTGACGTTAAGGAAGGGATGGTGCGGGTCCGAGGAATCGAGACTCCGATCGAAAACATCCGTGGTCCGTTCCACGTGGAAAACGGGGTGCTCACCTTAAGCGGTCTTGATTCAGATCTGGCGTCGGGGCGCGCCACGATGGCCGGAACTATGGAGTTTTTTTGGACGAAGTGGCCGACTCTGGATTTTTCACTGGGCTTGAACGGCAACAAGTTAAAGGTCTATCCGTTTCAGGTCGCCAAAGTCCGTGGGAAGGTCGAAATTAAGGGTGATACTCGTCCGTACCTGGTCTCTGGCAAGGTCTTGCTCGAGAACGCGATCAGCCGGGAAAAAATCGCGAGCGCGCGAGGTCCGGGATTGAGAACGCTCCAATATCTCCCGACGCCGACGAGTTCCTCAACGACTTCGTTTCCTCTATTCCGGCTCGATATCGCTGTTTCTGCGCCGGGCAACATCATCGTGCAGAACGAGCTGATGGACGTGGAGGCCAAAGGCGACCTGAGGATCGTGGGTCCGATCGATAACCCCCGACCGCTAGGAACAGCGACGGCCGTCCAGGGAAAAATCCTGTTTAAGGATCGGACGTTTATCATCCAAAGCGGGAAGATGGAATTCGATAACCCCACGACGATCAATCCCCGTTTCGAAGTGCTGGCGTCCACGGAAGTCGCGAACCGCCGTATCCTGCTATTCGCAACGGGCCGATTCGATAACCAGCGAATCGAGTTCTCGTCGAATCCGCCGATGCCGGAACCGGAGATCTTGAACCTTCTGGCGCTTGGAGTGACTGGAGACGAAACCCGAAAATTTCGCTCAACCGATCGTTCCGCTTACGAGCAAGGGGAAGCTGCCTCGCTGGTACTACACTCATTGGACTTCAATCGTGAAGTGCAAAACAAGACGGGATTCCAGATCGGCGTCGACGAAGCGTTCGACGATCGTACTGGCACGAGTGCGTTCGCCCGCCCTTCGGCCGGCGATTCGGCGACAGCGCCTAAGCTCGTGATTCGACGTCAATTCGGGAAACGCTTCGGCGTTTCCGCGGGAAGTACCGTGGGCGTAGGGAATTCCACCCAACGGGAAGTAAATGCGGAAGTCAAAGTCACTCGCGGGCTTTCGGTCATTGGCGTATGGGACAGCATCGAAGGGGTCGCCGTTGAAGATCCCAAACGAAATTCTATCGGCCTGGACGTGAAAGTGCAGAAACGTTTCAAATGATCTGATCCCAAACATGCAAATCCACCGGCAGTTCCGCATCGCGTATTCTCTAGTCGTCGGGTTGGTCTCCGCGTGCGTCCTTGCGTCGGCGCACGCGGCGACCAACGCAAGCCACGCGGTGTCGAACATCGAAATCGACGAGATCGTTATTAGCGGGGTCACTCTTTTCGAGCTAACCGACTTGGAGAAATTACTCGAACTTTCTCCTGGAGAGCGCCTCGACCGCGCAAAGGTCGTCCAAACCGCGCGCAGCCTCCAGGAAATTTACCGTTCCAGTGGATATGAACAAGTGCGCATCGAGTCCAGACTGACCCCCCGAACTTCAGCCGGGGGAATCACCGAGAACGTACTGGAGTTTGTCGTGAGCGAGGGTAAACCCACGCGCATCGCCGCGATCGAAATCGAGTACGATCCGCCGAATTGGGGGAAACGCCTCCGTTCCGTCTCGGGAAAAATCGGGTTGAATCCCGGGGACGTTTTGGACCGAGAGCGAATCCTGAACGGCTATCGCTCGATTCAAGACGCATTGACCGCTTGGGACTTTTTATCTCCGAAGATCGACGAGGCGGTGATCGAGACGGTGGACCCGGTGAATCCGGTGGTTCCGTCCGAGGCGGCGGGCGGGACAGCAAGGTGGGTTCGCCTCAAGATTCGCGTTCACTTAGGGGAACGCGTCGAATTCAGTTACCGAGGAAACACGGTCTTTCCAAACGGCCAACTTTCGGCCTGGATCGAGGAACAACGTCTGCTCGGATTCAGCCAGGATTACGTCGAACGAGTCCGCAACCGTTTCGAGGAGGAATACCGACGACTGGGATACGCTAAGATCAAGATCGATATTTTTACGTTCGAAGATCCCAAAGACCAGAGAAGAACGATCTCCTACGCGTTTGACGAAGGTCCCCGCGTGAAAATCGAGAACATTACGTTCGATGGCAATTCGGTTTTTGACATTGAAACGCTTCAAGATCAGTTCGACGAGCGCGCCGTCCCCACGGTTTCGCGCGGCTATTACGTTGCGAAGGACATGGAGCAATCGGCTCAAGTCTTGATCGAATGGATGAAGTCGCAAGGGTATCTTTCGGCCAAGCTCGTGTCGATCGCGCACAATTACCGCCCCTCGGGTGATCGTGTGGATTTAGTGATTTATATTTACGAAGGAGAACAGACGATTGTCGATTCTCTACGATTCGAGGGATTGCATGTTTTCACCTCGACCGAATTAAGCCAGGCGTTGGGGAACTCCGCCGGAAAGCCCCTCAATCTATACGCTTTGAACGAAGGGCTTGAATTGGTCAAAGCGCGGTACCGGGATCGTGGGTACTTGGATATCCAGATCTTGAACGAGTCCACGCCTCGCTTGGTGACTTATGCCCAAGAGAATCGGATTGCCAACATCCGTCTCGAGCTGAACGAAGGCACCCAGTATTACGTGTCGAAAATTCAGATCGAGGGCCTTCGAAAGACCCGCCATCTTTCCGTCGCGCGCGAGCTTGAGCTGCAGGAAGGGGATATTCTTTCGGAGCGTCTATGGTTCCGTTCGGAAGCCCGACTACGGCGTTTGGGGATATTCGCGACGGCTTCAATCAAGGCATTCCCCGACCCTAGCCGGAAAGACGGGAAGATTCTTAAGGTTGTCGTTGCAGAAGGATCACCGGGCCTGATCGCGGGCGGCGTCGGGCTTCGAAACGATATCGGGGGCCGAGTTTTCGGCCAGATCCAGTACGCGAATCTTTGGGGGCGTAATCATACGGTGCTTCTTTCGGCGAGCGCCAACCGAAGATTCAAACGCTTCGGTTCTACGTTCTGCGCAAGCGGTAAACAAATCGCTGAAAACCCGGAGTCGGATCACTGTTTCGTCGAATACGCCGCGACCTTGGGCTACGTCTGGCCTTGGTTTGGACTCGGGGAAACGACTTTTCGTCCGCGCCTTTCGTTGGAGCGTACCCAGTTCCGTAATTTCGACGCGAATACGGCATCGTTTCAAGCGAGTTGGGACCGTAGGCTCGTGCGAAACTGGGGATTGACCGGTGTTTTTTCGTATTCGTTCGAACTCATCGAGCAAGAGAACGCGAATGTAGAATCGGACAATCAACGTCTGCGCATCGGGTCGATCACCCCGTCGTTGATACTCGACCGCCGAAATAATCCGTTGGCGCCGACGAAGGGAACGTACACGACGCTGTCCTGGGAACTCGCGCGACCGGAATTCTTATCGCAGAATTCTCCGCCTGAGGATCCTCCGGTTGCGTACTCGCGGCTGCAATTTAGAAACGACGTTTACTTTCCATTGCCACGCGGAATCGACTTCTTCTTTAGTTTCCGAACCGGACTTTCGTACAACTTAGCCAAGCCGCCCGCGGAGGATCCCAATAACGAGCGTTACAGCATCCCCTTGATCAAGCAGTTCGCACTCGGCGGAGTGGGAAGCGCCCGAGGTTTCGCGGAGCAGTCGATTTTCATCGATCCGAACATCGCGATTCGAGGAAGCCTTACTTACGTGAACTACCGCGCGCAGCTCGATCTTCCATTCGCGGGGAGCATGAAGTTCGGCCCGTTCGTTGATGCTTTTAATTTGAACCTGGATAAATATTCACTGGGCGGTTTGCGTTACGGCGTTGGTGCCGGATTTCACTACAAGTCGCCGGTAGGCCCCGTTAACTTCGATCTTGGAATCAATCCCGCTCCCCGACTGGGCGAGGATAACTATCAACTCCATTTTTCGATCGGGAATATTTAGCCCCGAGTCGGATCCCGAAGAAAACCACGAACAGTCCCGTCCACGGCAAGAGATACATACGATCCGATATCGGGCGGCTCCAGGCGGAAATCACGCTCGGCAGGACGACCATCCCCGCCAGCGCGATTCCGTAGATCCATCGCAGTCCGCGCGAGCGAAACGAGGGATCCAGAGTGAACCCAAGAACGGCGAAAGGAAGAAATTGGAGATAATTATGTTTCCAGGCCAGGGGCGAAATCAAAACCGCCGCCGCGAGGCCAGCTGAGAGAATCCATTTTTCCCGATCTTTCGTCTCATGCGGAACCATGGCCCAGCATCCAAAGAGCAGTCCAAATTGGAGAAAGTGGACGAAAAACGCGAACGAAGCGGGATTCCAATACTCTCGAGTCCACCACCAAAGCGCGCTTTGGAGTGATTGCACGTTCGGAAGAGTGACCGCGGGGTATTCGATTTGCCGTGCATGCGCGTACCATTGCCGAAAGATTTCGAAACCATCGTCGAACGCCCAAAGCGATGTCAGATTAAAAGCGATCACCCACGCTCCGATGGTGAACAATTCGCGCCAGCGTCCGAGGAGGAGGAGCGGAAGACCCAGCGCGAAGGGAACGAGTTTGAAACAGGCGAAAAGGGCGAATGCAAAACTGGGAAGTACGGTCCGGAGCGGGCGATTTTTCAGCCAGTAGAAGAAGAGGAGGAGGAGTAAGGGGTTGATTTGGGCATTCTGAAAATCATGGTTATGAAAACGCGCGAAAAGCACGAGCAGCGCAAGCGCGGCGAAGTCGCCGAGATGGCCGCGGATCGATGCGTAGATTCGGAAAACGGCCGCGAAATTCAAAAGGAAGAATACAAAACGAGCCGTTTTCAGGCCAAAAAGCGTGAGGGGTGCGAAAAAATAGGCAGTGAAGGGAAGGTATCGGAAC
>CAZAKW010000013.1:0-18875 GCA_964485835.1 uncultured Bacteriovoracaceae bacterium | reverse complement strand
CGTTCGGAAAGTCGAAGATCGGCATTATCCTCACGAAGATGGAGCCGGTGTTCGGCGCGAGAAGTAAACATCCTGTAAGGTTCGTCAGATCCCTTCAGAATCAAGTCATCAACCAAAACCCCGATATATCCATCCACTCGCGAAAGAACGAATGGCGTGTCGCCTTTCACAACTCGAGCGGCATTGATTCCTGCAATCAAACCTTGCGCCCCGGCCTCTTCGTATCCCGAGGTGCCGTTCACCTGTCCCGCAAAAAAAAGTCCGTCGATATCCTTGGCCTCAAGTGTGGCCTTAAGCATCCGGGCATCAATCGCGTCGTACTCAACCGCATAGCCGTGCTTCAAAAACTTCGCGTTCTCAAGACCCGCTATGGAATGGATAAAAGCTTCCTGCACATCCCGAGGAAGGGACGTCGACATTCCGTTCACATAAATCTCGGGAACCGAAAGGCCTTCGGGCTCCAAGAAGATCTGGTGGCGATCTTTGGTACTAAATCTTTTTACTTTATCCTCAATTGATGGACAATAACGCGGCCCGGCGCCTTGAATGATTCCCGTAAACATCGGCGACTTATCAAAGTTTTTCTCAATAATTTCATGCGTTTGCGAATTTGTGTAGGTAATAAAGCAATTTACTTGAGGAAGCTCTGGAAAACGCCCTCCCCGTTGATAAAAAGAAAACGGGACTGGATGTTTGTCCCCTGGCTGGGCAACCGTCTGATCCCAGTTGATCGAACTTCGATCCAGCCTGGGGGGTGTTCCCGTTTTCAATCGACGTAAGCGAAAGCCAAGATCCTCGATGGAACGGCTCAGCGTCTTGGCCGCCTCGTCACCGACTCGGCCCCCTTCTTCCTGCTCAAATCCTGTGTGCATCACCGCACGCATAAAGGTTCCAGATGTCACTACCACCGCGCTTGCGAGCACTTCCGAACCATCCCGAAGGCGCACACCGAGAATTCTCGCGCGCGTCCCGCTTGCTTCCCAAATGAGGTCCGCAACCTCGATTCCAAGCACGTGGAGGTTGGGAACCGATTCAATAAAAGTACGCATTTTCGCGGCATAAAGCGGCTTATCACACTGGGCGCGGGAGGACCGAACAGCCGGGCCCTTAGAAGTATTGAGGCGTCTAAATTGAATTGCACATTGATCGGTCTGCCTGCCCATGATCCCGCCCAGAGCATCGATTTCCTTTACGAGTTGGCCTTTCGCAAGTCCGCCCATTGCTGGGTTGCAGGAAAGGTAGCCGATCCGCTCTGGATTCAATGTCACGAGCGCAGTACGGGCCCCGATCTTTGCGGAAGCATGCGCAGCCTCCGTACCCGCATGTCCACCCCCAATCACCAGAACATCAAAGTCGGGTGCGCGTGTCTTCAAACGGAGGGAAGAGGGGGTTCTCATAGGAGCAAACGGGATAACCCATGGCGTACAAAAATGGAACGACACTAAACTGCGGCGCATTAAAAAATCAAAGCGAGACACGAGCTCCGCGGCTCTGCGCGTTAATAACCCGTCTGGACAGCGGGGTGGGCCTCGCCCAAACTAATTCCATGGAAACCCTCTCAGTCACTAATCCCACGACCGGGGAACTCCTCCGCGAACTTCCGATGACCCAAAACCCCGAAGTGGCGTCTCACTTTGCGCGCGCCGCAGAGGCCCAGCGCGGGTGGGCTGCGACACCCATAAAAGAGCGGGCCAAATCCTTGATCGACCTTCGGGAAACAATCATCGATCGTATCGACGAACTTTCTGAACTGATCTCGAATGAAAACGGGAAACCCCGCTTCGAGGCGATGACCAACGAAATTTTCGCGACGATTGAGCTTTGTACCTATTTCGCCAAGACCGGACCAAAATTTCTCCGCGACGAAAAAATCCCAATGGGTTTGATGAAACACCGGGCGAGTTATCTCAACTATTGGCCGCTCGGAGTCGTGACCGTTATCACTCCCTGGAACTACCCTTTCCTGCTTCCGATGGGAGAAATTGTCATGGCGGTACTCGCAGGGAATGCGGTAATTTTTAAACCTTCCGAAATCACTCCGCTCATCGGTATTCAGATTCAATCCCTTTTCGAAGCCGCCGGATTCCCAAAAGGGTTGGTCACAACTGTCGTCGGAGACGGAAAACTCGGAGCCGCGCTGGTCGAAGCGAAACCTGCGAAAATCTTTTTTACCGGCTCCGTAGCGACCGGAAAAAAAATTATGCGCGCGGCTTCCGACCACCTCGTCCCGGTCAACCTCGAACTCGGCGGTAAAGACGCAATGATCGTCCTGGCCGACGCCGATTTAGACTATGCAACCAGCGCGGCGCTCTGGGGTGGCTTCTCCAATTCGGGTCAGATCTGTGCCTCGGTCGAACGGATCCTCGTTCACGAATCGCTCGCCGAAGCGTTCAAGCAGGGGCTACGCGAAAAGCTCTCACGACTGCGCCAAGGTTCGTCAAAGGACGGAAACAACGACCTTGGGGCCATCACCTTCGACAAACAAAAGGATCTTTATGAGTCGCAAATCAAACAGGCTCGGGAGCGCGGCGCTGAATTTGTCTGCGGCGGGGAGTTTTCGGCTGACCGACGTTTCCTGGCGCCCACGGTCGTATCCGGAGCGAACATCGAGGACCTCGATATTTATAACGAAGAAACCTTCGGCCCGGTGGTCGCCGTGACCACGTTTAGGACCGTGGACGAAGCGGTTGAAAAAGCGAATCGAAGCAAATACGGCCTCCTTGCGAGTGTCATTACGAAAAACATCCGCCTGGGCGAAAAAATCGCGAAACGCCTCGAAGTCGGAACCGTCACCATCAACGAAGTCGTCTACACCGCCGGCCTACCGGAAACCCCATGGGGCGGGGTGAAAGACACGGGCTTTGGTCGAAAGCATTCCGCGCGTGGAATCCACGAATTCGTGAATATTCGGCACATCCATAAACCCCTTTCGTCGCTCTTTGTTTTTAAATCCTTCTGGTGGTTTCCGTACACACCGTTTCAGTACGCGACGTTTCGCCAGTTCGTGGAATTCTATCGTCGAAACCCGATTGCCAAGCTTCGTGCATTCCCCGCATGGACGTGGAACCTAATCCAGTTTCTCAAGCGCGAGCCGAGAATATAGAGGCTGTTCGATCATAGGGTGACGCGGTTGCGGTTCAGGTCCGCTGGGGCGCGTGCTCGGTAATGTAATCCACGACTTCTTGCAGAGAAGCGCCCGGCGTAAAGACCATGTGCACGCCGAGTTTTTTCAACTCGCCGATATCTTCGTCCGGGATAATTCCTCCGACGAGAATCAGCGCGTCGGTCATCCCCTCTTTTTTCAAGCCGTCTAAAATTTCGGGCACCAGTGCGTTGTGTGCCCCCGAAAGAATCGAAAGCCCGACGACGTGCACGTCTTCGTCGATCGCAGCGCGTACGACCATTTCGGGCGTTTGGTGAAGGCCGGTGTAAACCACTTCAAATCCAGCGTCTCTGAGCGCGCGTGCAATTACTTTCGCTCCGCGATCATGGCCGTCGAGTCCGGGTTTGGCGACAAGGACGCGAATTTTCTTTTCGTTCTGCATAGGTCTTTCCTCTTAAAAGCTTCCGGCTTCCCGGTATTCCCCGTAAACCCCGCGAAGCGTGTCGCAAACCTCTTGGAGGGTCGCATAATTTTTTACGGCGTCCAAAATCGAGGGACACATATTCTTACCCGCCTGAGCGTCCAAGCGAACTTGTCCAAGCGCCCGGCTCACTTCCGCGGCGTTCCGGCGTTTCTTAAGCGAAGCGATCTTTTCGATTTGGCTCTTTTCGATCGAACGGTCGATATAGAGCGTATTCATCGTCCGCTTCTCCTCGACCATCTGGTGCTTGTTCACTCCCACCATGACCTTTTCCTTCACCTCCAGCTGACGCTGAAAATGGTAAGCAGAGTTCGCAATTTCGGCTTGCGGAAACCCGCTTTCAACCGCCGCCATCATCCCGCCCATTTCGTCGATACGGCGGATGTAGTCGAGCGTCTCGCGCTCTACGCGATTTGTAAGCGTCTCCATGAAATAGCTCCCACCGAATGGGTCCACGACGTTCGCGACGCCTGATTCTTCCGCAATCACCTGTTGAGTGCGTAGCGCGATCATCACGGCTTCGTCGGTGGGAAGGGCAAGCGTTTCGTCCATGGAGTTTGTGTGCAAAGAATTAGTCCCGCCCATCACCGCCGCGAGCGCCTGAACGGCGACTCGAACGATGTTGTTAAAAGGTTGCTGGGCGGTCAAGGAAACTCCCGCGGTCTGGGCATGGGTCCGGAGCATCCAAGATTTAGGATCTTTCGCGCCGTAACGATCCCGCATCAATCTTGCCCAAATACGACGAGCGGCGCGGAACTTGGCGACCTCTTCGAAAAAATCGTTATGCACGTCAAAAAAGAACGAAAGCCTCGGCGCGAACGAATCCACGTGCATTCCACGGGCGATGCAGCGGTCCACGTAAGCTAATCCGTCCGCAAGCGTGAAAGCGAGTTCTTGGACCGCCGTCGCGCCGGCTTCCCGAATATGGTAGCCGGAAATGCTGACCGTGTTCCAATTCGGGTACTCTTTTGCGCCGTATTCAATCGTGTCGATCACAAGTTCCGTCGCGGGTTTTACCGGAAAGAGCCACTCCTTTTGAGCAATATATTCTTTGAGGATGTCGTTTTGAAGCGTCCCGCGAACTTTTTCCGGCGGCACGCCGTTTTTCTCCGCGACGGCGTAATACATCATCAACACGACAATGGCCGGACCGTTGATCGTCATCGACGTCGTGACTTCACCAAGATCAATCCCGGCGAAAAGCTCTTCCATGTCTTCCAAGGAAGACACCGCGACTCCGCACTTTCCGACTTCGCCTTTCGATTTCGGAGAATCAGCGTCGTATCCCATCAACGTCGGCATATCGAAGGCAGTCGATAGACCCGTTTGGCCATTGGCCAACAAGAGTTTGAAGCGTTTATTCGTTTCTTTGGCGCTCGAAAAGCCCGCGAACTGGCGCATCGTCCACAATTTCCCGCGGTACATGTTTCGCTGTACGCCGCGCGTGTAAGGAAACTCCCCGGGAAAACCGAGATCGCGGAGGTAATCGAATCCTTCTTTCTCCAAATCTTCGGGCGTGGAAAGAAGCGGAACATCCATATCGCTCCAGGTGGTGAACTTAGCTGGGCGCGGAGGAAACTTCTTTTCCGCGTCTGCGAGCCGTTTTCTGAATGCCTCGGCTTCCTTTTTCACGTCCAACATCTGTGCGCTCCTTTTCGAATTTTCTGAAAGAGAACTATCCTTTGAGTTCCGCGAATTCGTTCGCGGCGATCACGACGCGCTGGATTTCGCTCGTGCCTTCATAAATTTCCGTAATCTTCGCGTCACGAAAATTCCGTTCGACCACGTACTCCTTAGTATAACCAAATCCGCCGTGGACCTGAATTGCTTTGGTAGCGACCCACATCGCCGCTTCGGAGGCCGCCAGTTTCGCCATGGCCGCTTCTTTGGTAAACCGTGCTTTGGAGTCCTTAAGGCGAGCCGCGTTCCAGGTGAGCAGGCGCGCGGACTGGAGTCGAAGCGCCATATCCGCGATGTGAAATTGGATCGCCTGGAGCTTCGAAATGGGGGCGCCAAATTGTTCGCGCTCCGAAGCATACTTCTTCGACGCTTCCAGTGCACAGCGACCGATGCCCAGTGCCTGTGCGGCGATCCCGATCCGGCCGCCGTCCAAAGTGGCCAAGGCGATTTTAAGTCCCTGGCCTTCTTGGGCCAGCAGACATTCTGAGGGCACTACCACGTCATCAAAATAAAGCTGCGCGGTGGAAGAAGCGGTAATCCCGAGTTTATCTTCAAGTTTCGATACCGAAAAACCCGGAAGCTTCGTATCGACGATGAACGCCGAAATTCCCTTGTTTCCCTTCGAAAGATCGGTCGAGGCAAAAACAATCGCGACGTCTGCCTCCCGTCCGTTGGTGATCCAGTTTTTCGTGCCCCGAAGTTTGTACCCGCCCTCGACCTTCGTCGCCGTGAGTTTCATCCCGCCGGGATCCGAGCCTGCGTCCGGTTCGGAAAGCGCGAAACACCCGAGTTTTTCACCGCGCGCGAGAGGAACGAGCCATTTTTTCTTTTGTTCGGTCGTGCCGAATGCGTCGAGCGGCCAGCACACCAACGAATTATTCACCGATGCAATCACGCCCACCGAGGCGCAGGCGGCCGAAACCTCCTCGATGCACATCGCGTAGGAAACCGTATCCATCCCCGCTCCACCGAATTCCTCGGACACCATCATCCCCAGCAGCCCCATCTCGGCCATCTGCTTGATTTGCTCGGTGGGAAACTCCCCGGTTTCGTCGTGGTGCTTGGCCTTGGGCGCGATCACGTCGCGCGCGAAAGCCCCTACCTGCTCCATCAGCATTTTTTTGTCTTCGTCGTTTTCGACCGGCCAGCCGTAAAGCATCAGTTTAACCCTTCAAATTTTGGTTTTCGTTTTTCCATGAACGCGCCCATCCCTTCGCGTTGGTCGTGGGAATTCATCAAACGTCCGAACGCATGCGACTCGGCGTCGATCTTCGTATTCAAACCCATCGCCTCGGTAAACTCGACCATCAGGCTTTTCGCTTTGGAAACCGCCGAAGCGCTCTGATTGGCGATCGTCCGGGCATGCTCCAAAACTCCGTCCATGAACCCTTCCGCGGGCAGCACGTGATTACACAAACCGATTCGCAGGGCCTCGTCCGCTTTCACGCGGCGGCCCGAATAGATCAATTCCTTCGCCAGCGGAAGTCCCACGGAACGAACAAGGCGGAAACATCCACCGAACCCGGGAATAATACCCAGGCCCACTTCGGGCTGACCAAACACAGCCTTTTCGCTCGCCAAAATAAAGTCGCAGGCAATAGCCATCTCGGTGCCTCCGCCCAGCGCGAAACCGTTCACCGCCGCGATCACCGGCTTTGGAAGCATCTCCAAGAGCTTGGCGACCGCGTGGCCTTCCTGGGAAAACGAAACGCCGTCCGCCGGCGTCAGCGTGTGCATCTCGGCGATGTCGGCTCCGGCGATAAACGCTTTTTCTCCTTCGCCCGTCAAAACAATCACTCGCGCGGTCGCGTCTTCGCGCAACGCAAGCAAGGCCTGCCTAAGTTCGCGAAGCGTCGCGAGGTTTAAAGCGTTGAGTGCCTTCGGCCGATTAATTTTCAGAACAACGACGCCCGGATCCAGGCGTTCAATCAATAAATTTTCATACTTCGCATCGTTCATGCCGAACCCCATCGCATCGGTTTAGGCATTTCCGGACTTTGATAATCGTAAAAGCCTTTTTTGTTTTTTCTTCCGTACCATCCCGCCGAAACCATCTGTTTCAAAAGCGGGCTCGGTCGATACTTCGAATCCGATAGTCCAGTGTGGAGGACTTCCATAATCGCAAGGCAGGTATCGAGGCCGATAAAGTCGGCAAGCGTCAGCGGCCCCATCGGTTGGTTCGTCCCAAGCTTCATCGCCGCATCGACGTCTTCAACGGTGGCGATCCCTTCGTAAACGACCTGTACTGCTTCGTTGATCATCGGCATCAAGATCCGATTCACGGCGAAACCCGGAATGTCTTTTACCGAAACAAACGTCTTGCCCATTTTCTCGGCGGCGGCCTTGACGGTGGCGAACGTTTCGTCGCTGGTTTGGATCGCGCGGATTCCCTCGACGAGTTTCATCACGGGCACTGGATTCATGAAGTGCATCCCGGCGACCAACGACGGGCGCTTGGTTTGTGCGGCAATCAGCGTAATCGAAATGGAAGACGTGTTCGTCGCCAAAATCGCATCGGGCTTGCAGGCTTCGTCGAGTTGTTTGAAAAGTTGGAATTTCAAGACCGGGTTTTCCGTGACCGCCTCGATCACGAGATCACACTCCCGAAGTTCGGCGAGTCCGCCAACCGCCTGGATTGCGGACATCGTCGCTTTCGCTGCTTCGTCAGTAATTTTCGCTTTTTCGACTAGCTTCTTCAATCCCGCCGCAATCTTCGTTTTTCCGCCTTCCGCCGTCGCCAAGTCTCGATCAGCAAGCAAAACGGAAAAGCCGGCCTGCGCCGCGACTTGGGCAATTCCGCCGCCCATCTGGCCGGAGCCTAAGACCCCGATTTTTCTGATTTGGGAGAGAGAGGAAGAAACCGAAGAATCAGGTGAATTAGGCACGGCGCGAAAACCTCCGGAAGTGTTGAAAAGTGCTACAGAACTTCCCCCGAAGCCGCTTATTTTCCAATACAAAATTCCGAGAAAATCCGGCCTAAAATATCATCCGCTAGCGTTTGTCCGATCACGGGTCCAAGCGAAACCAATGCCTGCCGAAGATCCGCGGCGAAAAGATCTTCTTCGATCGCAGATAGGGCGCGTTCTAAATGGTTCTGCGTGGCTTGAACGGCTAAAAGGTGTTCTCGACGCGTGAGCAAAACTTCACCCGGCGCGCGATGGACGAATCGTTCGCAAAACCGAACGATTCCGTCGGCGGCTTCGGCAATCCCTTCCCCTGAGGGGGAGTCCACCCAATACGCGTCTTTAATTCCGAGTCGTTCCCGTAACGCTTCCGCGGCCAAGCGGTCAGAAGGGCCCGCTTCGCACGACTTCGTGAAAATAATCACCGCGCGCCGCGCTTCTATTGCGAGCTCTTTCCAAACCGCTTCGGTCTCCGAACGTTCGTCCATTCCTTTGCCCGCATCCGAGATCAAAAGAACAAACTCCGCCTCCCGGGCGGTGCGCAAACTTCTCGCCATGCCCTCGCGCTCGATTCGATCCTGGGTCGCAGCCCGCACCCCGGCCGTGTCGTGAAGCCGAAGCGTGATGGACGTGCGAGAGCCGAGCGCGGAAGACCCTTTTAAATGGATGTTTTCGCGAACCACATCCCGGGTCGTGCCTGCGATATCCGAAACAATCGATCGGTCCTCGCCCAAAAGTGCGTTAAAGAAACTCGACTTTCCTGCGTTGGGTCGGCCGACGAAAGCAACCGGAATTCCGTCCTGTACGTACTTGCCGCGTTCGAAAGAAGCCTCCAGTCGCGTGAGGCGCTCCCGCACCAAAGCGAGTTCGCGTTTTAACGACGGGAGTGAAAGTTCTTCCACGTCTTGGTCCGCGAAGTCGATGCCAAGCTCCGACATCGTCGCAAGCTTCCGTAGCCCCTCGGCGATTTCCGTGACGAGTTTGGATTGCGAGCCCGCCATCTTTTCCAGCGCAAGCTTCGCCGCTTCCTCGTTTTTGGCGCCGATCAAGTCCGCAACCGCTTCCGCCTGGGCGAGCGTCGTCTTTCCGTTTCGGACGGCGCGAAAACTAAACTCTCCGGGCAGCGCTTGGCGAGAACCAAAAAACGTGAGCGCATCGAGAAGTCGCGAAGCGACCACCGTCCCCCCGTGGAGAAAAAACTCCGCCCCGTCCTCCCCGGTGTGACTGCGAGGGCCCGCGAAAAAAACCGCCATTCCGTCGTCTATTTCCGCCCCGTCCTCGCCTTTTAGGCGTGCACGAAACAGCTCGCGCGCGCCGACGGACAGAGTGCCTCCGACGAGGCGTTCGAGAATTTCCCGAGACTTCGGTCCACTCATCCGCACGACGGCAAGCGCCCCGCCCGTCGGCGTAGCGAGCGCATGAATCGTATCGTCTGCGAGGTACGGCTGGAGTGACATCTTCCTCTCCGGCGCGGTGGGCGTTCGCTTAGGCCAGCTTCTTGTTCAGGTACTGCTGTTGCACGACTGAAGCGGCCGCGTTCACGAGCATGTACACGGTCAATCCGGCCGGTAAATTCACCATCAGCAAGCCGAAAAACAAAGGCATCCATTGCAGCATCTTCGCCTGCATCGGATCGGTCGCCGTTGTTGGCGTGATTTTCTGTTGGAACCACATAACCCCGGTCAATAAGACGGGCGTGATGTAGTACGGATCCTTCAACGAGAGATCCGTGATCCAGCCGAAAAACGGCGCGTGATAAAGTTCGATCGAGCTGTAAAGCACACGATAAAGTGCGAAAAATACCGGCATCTGGACCAAAATCGGTAGACATCCCGCGACCGGGTTATATCCCTGGGTCCGCATGAAGGTGATCATCTCGCGATTCAGCGCTTCTTTATCATCCTTATGCTTTTCCTTCAGCTCGTTCATCTGGGGCTGGAGCTTCGCGATTTTTTTCATGCTCTTCATCGACTTATAAGTCAGAGGAAAAGTCAGAATCTTGATCAACAAGGTGAGCAAAACGATCGCAAGCCCCCAGTTACCGACGCCCGAGTGGATCCACTTCATCACTTTCAAGATGGGGTACGCAAAAAATGTAAACCAACCAAAGTCGATCGTCAGATCGAGTGAGCGTTCGACGGAATGTAAGGCGTTCATTTCTTTCGGACCGAAGTAAACTTTCATCGGCAGGCGAAAGGCGTTGCTTGAGATCGGGTAAACGAGGCTTAGCTTCGCATGTTTTTCACCCAGCTTTTGCGCAAGCGCGCTAGCGGAGTGCATGCCGGGAATAAAGGCGAGAAGGAAATAGCGGTTTTGCGCGCCAATCCACTTCGTCCCGCCCGGAAGCTGTTGAACGGGGTCTACGTCGTCCGGAAGCAGCCGCTCAAGCGAGGTGTCTTGGTAAAGCAGAAGCTGGCGATCGGCCTCTTCCGGGTCGACGGCCGGACTTTTCGAGCCCACGGAAACAAACGCGAAATTAGGGCGCTTGGTTTTAAAATCAGCGGTCAAAACCAAATCGACGTAGTTTCGATCGGCGCCATAACTGTATTCGCGCGTGAGCTTAAGATTCACGTCTTCGTAGGTCCAAATCGCGCCTCCTTCGGAAGCGTTCATCGTCCCTTGAACGTTATTCGCGTAGGCAAGCTCGGGAAGATCAAAGGCCAGTTCGCCTTCCCCGTTCGCCTGGTGCGTGACCGCGAAAAGATCGATCGGGGGCGCGTCTTTTTTGGACTCTTTCCGATACTCCGTCAGATTCCAACCCGTGAAAAATTTTCCCGCGTCGCCAATCATGGCCGGTCCCGTACCCGTTTGAATGGGAGTGCTTTTCGCTTCAACCGTTTTGGCGTCGATCGGCGCGACGGTTCCGGGGGTGTTGGGCGCGACCGTGGAACCCATCGCTCCGGTGGTCGATAGTTGCGCCGGCCCGGACGGCGAGTGAACGGCCATCTTTGGAGTACGCGGTTCGATGTAAAACTTATTCCATCCCACGAAAACGATCAGCGAGAGGGCGATGGCGAGAATAGTCCTACGATCCATAAGTGTTTCCTTGCTTGTCCGAGATCTCCGGTACGGGATCGTAACCCGCGCCCCCCCAGGGATGGCAGCGGCACAGACGACGGAGGCCTAGCCAACCGCCCCGCACGATCCCGTGGGTTTCCAGCGCGTCGCCTACGTACCGACTACAGGTCGGTTCAAATCGACATCCGTAAGCCGGTCCTGCGAGCGCATGGAGAATCGGAGATAAGAATCTTCTATACAGATTAACGAGCCCGTTTGAAACGGGCCATTTCACGCTCAGTGGAGAACTCCTCGAGAATCGTGTTTCGTAGGCGTCGTGCGTATTCGAAATCCAGTTTCCGTTGCCCCGAAATGACGACGTTGTAATCGTAACTTCCAAGCGCTTCCTTCCGATGCCGAAAGCTCTCACGAAGCGCTCGCTTGATTCGATTGCGGTCTACTGACGAACATTTCGCTTTAATCGTGATCCCTAGCCGAAAGTGGCCAAGGGAATTGGGAATACGAAAGATTGCACAGTCTCGTAGGCGCAAGACTTCGCTGCCTTGAAAGAACCGACGGTACTCCCAGGTAAAGTGAAGGCGGAATTCGGGTCCGAAAGAAAAATTACTTAGCGGCAACGGTAGTCGCGAGACGCTTGCGTCCGCGCGTACGGCGACGAGCGAGGATTTTCTTTCCGTTAGCGGTTTTCATACGCGCGCGGAAACCGTGACGGCGGCGGCGCTTGGTGCGGGAGGGTTGGAGGGTCCGTTTCATAACTCAGTCCTTTAAAATTCTAAATATAGAGAGGGTTTGGGTTTACTCAAAGCCACCCCGTGTCGTCAAGGGGTGGTTGTCAGTTCGACTTTTCCCGTGCTAATCAGGACGACCTGCCCGCGTGGGCAAAGGCTGAAACCGTGGTTGTGGGCAGTAAGTAGTATGCGAACCCTTTTACAACAGGATGAGTCCCAGTGGCCGGAAGTCTGGCGCGCCGTCTACCGCCATCTGGAAGGTGAAGGCAATCTGACCCCCCAGCAGCTCCAGCTGTGGATTGCTCCCCTGCGTCTCATTGAGATTGAAGAATCCACCGGCGACGATTTTGGTGGCCGCGCCGGAATGGTCGCTAAAATGGCCTCCCAGACGGATTTTGCAAGCCATTGGATTTCCACACATTTTCAGATCCAACTTGAACAAGCCTTCACTCAAATCGTTGGCCAACCGACGAGTTTGCGGCTGATGGTTGCCCCCACCGACGGGATGGCGGACGAACCCTCGGTACCCTCGCACGCTCCGGCTTCCTCTTCCCAGACGCTGGCGTCCCGGCCAGAGGAAAACTCCCCGGGCGCGATGCCCTCGCTCCCGGACTCCGGCGTCCTTTGGGGTGCGATGAGTCGTAGTTCTCCCTCGGCCTCCACCCAGTTCGATCCCCGATACTCTTTTGAGTCTTACGTCGTCGGCGCTTCTAACCAATTTGCCCATGCTTCGGCATTCGCGGTTTCCCAAAACCCCGCGCGCCAATACAACCCCTTGTTCCTTTATTCCCAGCCGGGGTTGGGAAAAACCCATCTTTTGCACGCGATTGCCAATCATGTTCTGACCCATAATCCCAACGCCCGTGTCCTCTACATTTCGGCGGAACGTTTCGTGAACGAGATGATCGAGTCGATCCAGCACCATAAAACGACCGAATTTCGTAAAAAATACCGCGATAGTTACGACGTGATCCTCTTTGACGATATCCAGTTTATCGCCGGTAAAGAACGAACCGAGGAAGAGTTCTTCCATACGTTCAATGCGCTCCACTCGTCTAAGCGCCAGATCGTGCTGACGAGCGACCGGCCTCCGAAAGAAATTGAAGGACTCGAAGAGCGTCTGCGAACCCGATTTGAGTGGGGCCTAATCGCGGATATCACGCCGCCGGAGATCGAAACGCGGATCGCGATTCTGAAAGCGAAAGCCGAACGTGACGATATCTATCTACCGGACGACGTGGCGACGTTTTTAGCGACCTACATCAAGTCGAATGTTCGCGAGCTCGAAGGGGTGCTGATCAAGCTTCAAGCCCACGCGTCACTTACGGGAGCGGAGCTCTCTTTGGAGCTCGCAAAACAGCAGCTCAAACTCGTGGTGCCCGAGCAGGGATCTACCTATACGATTGAATCGATTCAAAGTGCGGTCGCCAAGCATTTTCGTATCAAATCCTCGGACTTTAAATCGAACTCCAAACAGCGGGCGGTCGCCCGCCCGCGACAAATCGCGATGTTTCTCATTCGTAAGTATACAAGCCTTGGGTTCAAAGAAATCGGCCACTACTTCGGAAATCGGGATCACACGACGATCATGCACGCGTGCCGTGAGATCGAAAAAAAGATCGATGCCGATCCGGAAATCAAAGACGCCGTCGAGGCGATCCAGAATCTCCTCTAAAATTACCTCGAAGCGTTCCTTTAGCTATCCGGAAGCATCGGCGGGCCTTTCGATTCGCAGAAGGACGGGTTGCGTTCGCGCAAACGTCGAAGTTTGTTTGCGCTGAGTAGTGAATAAATCAAGAATTCGAAATCGCGTGGATATCCGGTGGATAAGTCGAGGATAACTGAGGACTGTCCCCAGGGTTCTTGTGTTTACCCACAGGCTTCTCCCCAAATAACACACCGGGGCTGGATAGCTAAACCCCTGGTTTTAAAAAGATATCTCCGTACTCCCCAAGGACAACCGAAATAAGACTCGAATCAATGGGGATACGATCCACACTGGGATTGTTTAATTGGGGATAACGCTCCTTTTTGGGGTCTTTTAAGGTAAAAAAAGGCGCTATATCCGGGATATCTAATCAGTTATTCCGACCTTTCCCCAATCGTGAGTTGAAAACTTGGGGATACCATGAGCATTGTACCGCTTATGGGATTCATCCCCAAAAACAGGGAATGCATCCCCGTGACAAATCCCCGGGATTGTCCGGCGATTATCGTAAGCATTTTATAGAGTTGTTTGAGATTTCCCCAAATCCCCACTCCCTACGATGACTACGAGTATTTATATATATAACTCTTAAGAAGAGGCCGTATGAAGTTCGTGATTCACCGCAACCCGCTTTTGGAAGCTTTAAGCAAAGCCCAATCCGTGGTGGAGAAAAAGAACACCGTACCCATTCTGGCGAACGTCTTGTTCGCTGTCGAAGGGGATCAGCTTTCCATTTCCGCCACCGACCTTGAGGTTGGATTGAAAATGGTTTTGCCGATTGAAAAAGGAGAGAGTGGTAAAATTACCCTCTCCTCGAAGGCGCTTCTCGATATCGTGAAAGAACTTCCGCAGAACACGATCGAGATCACCAAAAAGGACAATGATTGGGTGGAGATTGTTTGCGGAAAATCTCGTTTCAAAGTCGTATCCCTTTCAGCGACGGAGTATCCGGCCCTTCCGGCTTTCGAAGAGAAGAAATATTTCGACGCGAAGATCGATGGTTTGAAAGAAATGATCGATCGGACAAGTTTCGCGGTCTCGACGGATGCGACCCGCTATCTGATGAACGGTGTTTATTTTGAGCCGCTTGAGAAAAACATCATGCGTATGACCGCGACCGACGGCCATCGTTTGGCCTTCATGGACGGCGAAGTTTTCTCGACGATGCCCGAATTCAAACGAGGCGTGATCATTCCGCGCAAAGGGTTGATGGAGCTACGTAAATTTTTAGACGAAGGGGACGCGAGCATTGGGCTAGCGTTTGAGCGGGGTTATGTTTTTGCCAATCTCGGCGGTAGCTACCTTTTCATCCGCTTGATCGAAGGGGAATATCCCGACTACCGTCAGGTGATTCCGAAGTCGACTGACCGGATGGCTAAAATCGATAAGAATACGTTTCACAGTGCTTTGAAACGCGTGAGCTTGCTTGCCCACGAAAAATCAAAAGGCGTGAAGTTTTCAATCCAGCCCGGCATGCTCACTGTTTATTCAAGCAATCCGGATCTCGGGGAAGCTAAAGAAGAAATAGACGTGGGCTATACCGGGGAACCCGTCTCCATCGGCTTCAATGCGAAGTATTTGCTTGAGTGTTTGGCGGTTACGCCGGTCGATCAGCTCGAACTTCTTTTTAAAGATCACTTAAGTCCGGGAATATTGAAGGGCGAAGGCCAGCCCAATCATACCTACGTGATCATGCCGATGCGGATCTAGTGATTGAAAGTTCGCGAACTCCGGCTCAATCATTTTCGCAACCTGGAAGCGATTCGCTTCCGGCCGGAAGAACAACTTAATTTTATTGTCGGCGAAAACGGCCAGGGGAAAACCTCGATTCTTGAGGCGCTCGCTTACCTTTCAACCCTGCGCTCGTTTCGAGGCGCGAAAAGTGACGAAGTCTTGCGTTACGGCGAAACCTGGGCGGAAACAGCGTGCACGCTCGTAGACACCTTCGCAGAGCCACCCCAGTGGTCCTCTGAGCTGAAAGTAACCTTCGTTCAGACCGGTGAGCGGGTGACGAAGACGGCCTTCATCGAGGGGAAGCCTCTGCGGTCTTCGACGCAGTACCTCTCCTCGCGCTATGGACAGGCCGAACTTGGATTCCATTCCATCGTTTTTAACCCGGCGGATCACGACTTGGTCCGAGGGGAGCCAGCGATTCGCCGCGCGTATCTAGATCGCACGTTGGCGGCGGAAGACTTCGAGTACCTTAAAACCCTCTCGCGATATCAAAAAACGTTGGAACAGCGAAACGCGCTTCTTAAACTTGAAATGCGTCCCACCGCCTCGGTGCTTGAGGGATTTACCGAACCTCTCGTGGAAACGGGCGCTCAGATCGTTCGCGCCCGCTTGGAATGGCTTTCGCGACTCGCCGAAGGGCTAGATCCGACGCTTGGAAAAATCGTGCTTCGGGCGCTGCCGCTTCGCGCATTTTATCTCTCTTCTTGGATCAAGAAAAACGAAGGAATTTCAATACCTTCGATCGACTTCGCACCCTCCCAATTTGCTTTACAAACCCCCCTCCCCTCACTAGAGTTTTTTGAAGTCGAATTTCGAGAAGCTCTTCGGATGAAGAGCGAAGCGGAGTGGCGAGCAGGAGTAACGCTCGTTGGACCCCACCGGGATGATCTTGCGCTGTTTTACGGAGCGCACCCCCTTCGGGGACATGGATCTCAAGGGGAGGTCCGTTCCGCTCTGATTACGTTGAAGCTTTGCGAAATCGAACTCTTCCGAAAAAGAACGCAGCATCGGCCCATCTTGCTTCTGGACGATTTTTCTTCCGAACTGGACCGGAGTCGACGCGAATTTCTTCTTCGGTATCTTTCCGAGACGGAACTGCAGGTTTTCGTTACGTCCACCGAAGAGCCACCCCATGCGGGAAAAGTTTTTCGGGTCCAGGGCGGTTCGATCACGAGTGGTTAAGTTTGAGAAAGCGGAGTTCGTCGGGGAACCGAGCGACGGATCGAACGCATTCGAAACAAATTCCCCGAGGGATCATGCAGGCGAGGTGCTTGTGGATACGAGTCGGGAAAGTCGAGTGGGTCGATAGCGAAAGGAATAGGTCCGCCCGTCGATGTCGAGCTCTGAAAGTCCATCTACCCAGGTTTCTTCCGAATATTCTGCCGATAAAATTAAGATCCTCGAAGGATTAGAGGCCGTACGGAAACGTCCCGGCATGTACATCGGGGATACCGGCGCCCGGGGCCTCCATCACCTCGTTTACGAAGTTGTCGATAACTCGATCGACGAAGCCTTGGCCGGGCACGCGACGAAAATCACCGCTACCATCCATGTAGATAACTCCGTCACCGTCGAAGACGATGGACGCGGAATTCCAACGGGCATGCACCCAAGCGGTCTTTCCGCGGTCGAAATCGTGATGACGAAGCTTCATGCCGGCGGAAAATTTAACGAAGAAGGTGGCGCTTACAAAGTTTCTGGAGGTCTTCACGGAGTGGGCGCTTCGGTGGTGAATGCGCTCTCCGAACAGCTTTCCGTCGAAGTGAAGCAAAACGGAAAAGTTTACACCCAGGCCTATCGCCGCGGGGTCCCGGAAACGCCGTTGAAAGAAATCGGGGTGACGGATAAACGCGGTACCACCACGACCTTTAAGCCGGACCCGGAAATTTTTTCGGTGCTTGAGTATTCCTACGAAACGCTTGCGACCCGACTGAGGGAGCTTGCGTTTCTCAACTCCGGCATCTGCGTGAGCTTAGTCGATGAACGCCTTGAACCCGTAAAATCCCAGGAGTACCACTACGAGGGCGGGATTTCGGCATTCGTCGAGCACATGAATAAATCGAAAAACAAACTCCACGACAAACCGATCTTCGTCGGCGGCGAGCGGAACGGATTTTATGCCGAAGTCGCCCTCCAGTGGAACGACTCTTACGTCGAAACGACGACGAGCTACGTGAATAATATTAACACGACGGAAGGAGGCACCCACGTCGCGGGCTTCCGGAATGCCCTAACCCGTTCGGTGAACCGCTACATCAACGACAGCGGTCTTTCCAAACAGATGAAAGAGAGCCTCACCGGCGACGACATCCGCGAAGGCCTGGCGTGCGTGATTTCGGTGAAAATTCCCGAACCGCAATTTGAAGGCCAGACGAAGTCGAAACTCGGCACGGGCGAAGTCGAAGGGTTCGTGAACGGTCTCGTTTACGAGAAGCTGAACGATTATTTCGAACAAAACCCAAGTGTCGCGAAGAAAGTTTTTCAGAAAGCGATTGATGCCGCCGCAGCCCGAATCGCGGCGCGGAAAGCACGCGAACTTACCCGCCGGAAGACGGCGCTCGATTTCGGCGGCCTACCGGGCAAAATGGCTGATTGCCAGGAGAAGGATCCAGCGCTTTGCGAAGTGTATCTTGTCGAGGGAGATTCCGCCGGCGGTTCCGCCAAGCAAGGCCGTGACCGGAAAAATCAGGCGATCCTTCCGCTTAAAGGAAAGATCCTGAACGTCGAGCGGGCGCGATTCGATAAGATGCTTGCCTTCGAAGAGATCAAAATCCTGATCACCGCGCTTGGCGCGGGTATTGGCAAGGAAGAATTCGACATCAACAAGCTTCGTTATCACAAGATCGTGATCATGACGGATGCCGACGTCGACGGCGCCCACATTCGGACGCTTCTGCTCACGTTTTTCTTTCGGCAGATGCCGGAGATTCTCGAACGCGGTTACCTCTACATCGCCCAACCACCACTTTATAAAGTCAAAAAAGGCCAAAAAGAGCGGTATTTGAAGAACGAACTCGAACTTGCCGAATACCTTCTTTCCTCGGGTCTTGAGGGCATCGTGATTCGGGCGGAGGGCAAAGACGTTCCGATGTCTTTGATATCCACTTCTTTGAAATCGGCAAATCGACTGACGAAGTCGATTGAGCGGATGGCAAAAAGGCTCCACCCGGAAGTCTTACGTTCGCTGATTCGGCAAGGAGTCACCTCCGAGACTCTCGCTACCAAAGAAGGCATCGACGCCGTCATGCAAGTGATCGCGAAAGAGGCGATCGAGCGGAACATATCCCTTACCTATACGCTCGCGAAGGACGCGGAACACAACTCTTGGTTTGTCACCGTGGAAAACGTCGTTTCGGGTTCCAAGCGGATCGCGCCGATCAACCACGCGATGCTCACGTCTCCCGAGTACGAAGAACTGCTCAAGCACAATTCCGCGATGCATGCGATGGGCGTAGGCCCATTCGAGATCATCACCGAATCCAAAGGCGGCGAAAAGCAGAGCGAGACGATCCGCGACGGC